>CAZWQJ010000005.1:18449-41300 GCA_964635825.1 uncultured Victivallales bacterium
GACCGGGTGGAGATTCTGGCCGGGCTGGCCGCAGGCGATACGGTGCTGCGCGAGCCGTCGGCGTTGGCACAGTAAACGCGGTCAATGAAATCCGGATGGACACATACCGATGAGTGAAAAGCAATCCAGCCTGGTTGGGGTGATTGAGGCCTTTCTGCGTGGCAACCTGGCCGTGCTGCTGATCCTGGTCAGCCTGGCGGCGGGGGCGGCGGCGCTGATTCTGACGCCGCGCGAAGAAGAGCCGCAGATCGTGGTGCCGCTGGCCAACGTGATGGTGGCGTTCCCCGGCGGCAGTGCGGCCGAGGTCGAGCGGTTGGTGTCCTCGCGCCTGGAGCGCCTGCTCTACCAGATCGATGGCGTCGAGTATGTCTACTCCATGTCGAAGCCGGGCATGGCGCTGGTCACCGTGCGCTTCTTTGTGGGGGAGGATCGTGAGGACAGCCTGATCAAGCTGTACAACAAGCTCTCGCAGAACATGGATCGCGTCACGCCGGGGATTGCGGGGTGGGTGGTGAAGCCGGTGGAGATCGACGATGTGCCGGTCATCAGCGCGACGCTGTACAGCGGCGTGTACGACACGCACCAGCTTTACCGCGTGGCGGAAGAAGTGGTAGGCAAGCTGCAGCATGTGGCCGACAGTGCCACGATCTCGATTCACGGTGGGGAGCGGCGCGTGCTGCACATCTACCTCGATGCGAACGGGCTGGCCGCTCACGAATTGTCGCCTTTGGAGGTCATGGGCGCGCTGAAGGTTTCGAATGCGCAACTCGAAAGCGGCTCGTTTGCGGCGGGGAATGCGCAGGTGCGGGTGGAAGCGGGGCCGTTCCTCACGGATGTACGCGAGGTCATGAATCTCGTGGTGGGCATGCATGCGGGTCGCCCGGTGTACATGCGCGATGTGGCCGGCGTGGTGGATGGTCCGGCGGAGGCCGCGTCGTACACCCGCTTCCGCTTTGGCGTCGCGGAGACGAGCGATGCGATGTCGTTCGCGTCGGTCACGATTGCGGTGGCCAAGAAGAAGGGCAGCAATGCGGTTTGGGTGACGCGGCAGGTGAAAGAGGTGCTGCAGTCGTTGCAAGGGACCGTGGTTCCGGACGAGGTTGCCGTGCGAGTCACGCGCGACTACGGGGCCACGGCGAACGACAAGGTGAATAATCTGGTGCAAAGCCTGATTGAGGCCGTCATCACCGTGATCGCCCTGATCGCCTTTGTCATGAACTGGCGCGTTGGCGTGATTGTGGCGCTGGCGGTGCCGATCACCTACGCGCTGACCCTGATGGTGAATTTGCTGGCCGGCTATACGATCAACCGCGTCACGCTCTTCGCGCTGATCCTGGCGCTGGGGCTATTGGTTGACGATCCGATTGTGGCGGTGGAGAACATTTACCGCCATCTGCAGATGCGCAAGCAGCCGCGGCTGCAGGCGATCCTTTCGGCGATGGGCGAGATCATGCCGCCGGTCGTGCTGGCCACCTTGTCCGTCATCGTGGCCTTCCTGCCGATGTTCTTCATCACGGGGATGATGGGCCCCTACATGCGGCCGATGGCGCTGAACGTTCCGCTGGCCATGGTGAGTTCGCTGATCGTCTCGTTTGCGATTACGCCCTGGGTGGCCAGCAAGCTGCTGAAGAATGTGGGAGCCGGGGGGCATGGGGAGGCGGAACCGGACGTTCGGGCGGGCTACGTCTATCGCCTCTACTCGCGAGCGATGGGCCCCTTCATTCGTTCGCGCCGGCGTGCCATTGGGCTGCTGGTTGTGACCGGTGTGCTGTTTGCCCTCAGCGTGGTGCTGGCGCTGACGGTGGTGCCCTTGAAGATGCTGCCTTTCGATAACAAGAACGAGTTCCAAGTGGTGCTGGACATGCCGGAAGGCACGCCGCTGGAGACCACCGATGCCGCGGTGCGCGATCTGGAGGACTACCTGTCCGGCGTGCCCGAAGTCACCGATGTCGCCTCCTACGTCGGCACGGCGTCCCCGATGGATTTCAACGGTCTCGTGCGCCACTACTACCTGCGGCAAGGGCCCCACCTCGCGGATGTGCGGGTGAACCTCGTGCACCGCACGGAACGCGAAATGGATAGCCACTCGATCGCGCTGCGCATTCGTGCCGATGTCGAAGCGATTGCGGCGCGTCATGGGGCCGCGCTGAAGATTGTGGAACTGCCGCCGGGGCCGCCGGTGCTGTCCACGCTGGTGGCGGAAGTGACGGGCCAGCCGCACCACTCCTATGACGACTTGATCGCGGCGGCCGGCATGGTGAAGGCGCGCATGCGCAGCGAGCGGGGCGTGGTGGACGTGGATGACACGGTCGAGGCTTCACAACCTGAGCTGTTCTTTCGGGTGGACCGCGAGAAGGCGGCTCAGCACGGGATCTCGACTGAAGACGTGACGCAGACCCTGCGGCTGGTTCTGGACGGGATGCCGGCGGGCATCGTGCATGCGCCGGGCGAACAGAATGAGTTGCCGATCCTCGTGCGGCTGCCGCGGGTGGATCGGTCCGATCCGGCGCGGTTGGAGGCGGTGACGGTCAAAGGCCGCACCGGGCAACTCGTGCAGTTGGGCGAGATTGGCCGCTTTGAAGAGCGCGCAGCCGAGCGCACGATCTACCACAAGAATCAGGAGCGGGTTGTCTACGTGACGGCGGAGATGGCGGGGCGCGGGCCGGCCTATGCGGTCTTCGCTCTCGCCAAGCTTCTGAAGCAGGATCCGCTGCCGCCGGGCGTGCGCGTGAACTGGCGCGGGGAAGGCGAATGGAAGATCACGGTCGATGTGTTCCGCGACCTGGGCATCGCCTTCGCGGCCGCCCTGCTCGGGATCTACATCCTGCTGGTCTACGAGACGCGCTCGTATGCGCTGCCCGGGGTGATCATGATGTCGATCCCGTTGACGATGATCGGCATCATGCCCGGCTTCTGGCTGCTGAACGGCATCGTGAACCGGCCCGTGGGGGGCTTCGAGAACCCGGTCTTCTTTACGGCCACGGCCATGATCGGGATGATCGCGCTGGCGGGCATTGTGGTGCGCAACGGCATCATCCTCATCGATTTCATCCGCACGACGGTGGCGAGCGGCACGCCGCTGAAAGACGCCATCCTGGAAGCGGGAGCGGTCCGTTTTCGTCCCATCTTCCTGACGGCCGGCACCACCCTGCTGGGTGCGTGGCCGATCACGCTGGACCCGATTTTCAGCGGGCTGGCCTGGTCGATCATCTTCGGCCTGTTCGTGTCCACGGCGTTCACCCTGATGGTGATTCCGGTTACCTACATGCTCCTGTACGACGGAAAGCCGACGGCAGCGCCGTCGGAGGAGGAGTGACCATGACGATGATGGGACGCGGGGTGCTGGGGGCCATCGTGGGAGCGGCGATTGGATTCGCCCTGTACAAGTTTGTGGGATGTCGGACGGGGGCCTGCCCACTGACGGCCAACCCGTTTGTGGCCATGGCCATCTGGGGTGCCATCGGGGTAATGCTGGCGCTGGGGAAGTGAAGCAGTTGGACCAGTCTGACTGGTCTGACTTGTCCGACTGGTCCGACGCAATGGAAGGAACAACGCATGACAACGGAACAAGGGATTCGCATTCTGGCGGGGACGTTGGTGTTGGTGGGGCTGGTGCTCGGGCACTGGGTGAACCCCTGGTGGTACTGCCTGTCGGCCTTTGTCGGCGTGAATCTGATTCAATCCGCCTTCACGGGGTTTTGTCCGGCGGAGATGATCATGAAGCGCTGTGGCATGAAGTCGGGCTGCAGTGTTTCAAAAAACGGATAGGCGTGGGGTCGCGATCGCGGCTATGATCGGTGGGTGCCCGCAACCCACAAGCCCCCCGACCGCCTCCTGCGTTTTACCGTGCCGCCTGACCAGGCGGGGCGAACGCTCATCGATTTCATGACGGCGCGGTTTCCGTTTTTTCCGGATGAAGGCTGGCGCGCGCGGTTGGACGGACGGCGTCTGGTCCTGAATGGGGCCGCCAGCGCGCCCGACGCGGTGCTGAAGACGGGCGATCTGATCGAGTACCTGGATTGGGACATTCCCGAGCCGGCGGTCAACACCGACTTCGGGGTCGTTTACCAGGACAAGTTCCTGATTGCGATCAACAAGCCGGCCGGGCTTCCGTGCCATCCGGGTGGGCGCTACTACCGCAACTGCCTGACGATGTTGTTGCAGGCGCGGCTGCACCTCGAGACGCAGATCCTGGTGAACCGGCTGGATCGCGAGACGTCGGGGTTGGTGCTGGTGGCGACGGACCGGCGGGCGGGCAAACTTCTGCAGCAACAGTTCGCGCGCCGCCAGGTGGAGAAGCGCTACCGGGTGTTTGTGGAAGGGGCGTTTCCGGATGTGCTGGAGGCGACCGGCTACATCATTGCGGATGCGGACTCGGTGGTGCGGAAGCGGCGCCGGTTTGTTGCGGCCCCCGTTGGCGCGCCGGTGCCGGACGGCCACCCCGACGCCGACTGGGCGGCCACGCGTTTCGTCCGCCTGCGCGCCAGTGCCGAACTGAGCGAACTGGATGCGCACCCGCAGACCGGCCGGCAGCACCAGATTCGGGCTACGCTGCTGGCGCTGGGGTTCCCCGTGGTGGGGGACAAGTTGTACGGCCACGATCCGGCGATTTTCCTGCGCTTCTGCAACAGTGCCATGACGGATGACGATCACCGGCGGTTGCGGCTTGGTCGCCAGGCGTTGCACGCGGCGGCGCTGCGGTTGCGCCATCCGGACACGCAGCGCCCGTTCGAGGTGGAGGCGCCGTTGCCGCCCGATCTGCAGGCGCTCGAGGTGGGGATGGTGTGAACTCGATTTTGCCGTGGGGTTTTGCCATGCTCCGGCGGGTGATTTGATGCCAGCAACCAGCCACAGAGTTTCGTCGTTTACGGAGTCGGTGATCCGGCGCATGACGCGGGTGGCCAACGCCAGCGGAGCCGTCAATCTTTCCCAGGGGTTTCCGGATTTCGATCCACCGCCCGAGCTGACGGCCGCCCTGCGCGAGGTGGCCGTGCGCGGGCCGCATCAGTACGCCGTGACCTGGGGCGCGGCGAATTTTCGCGAGGCGCTGGCGCGCAAGCAATCGCGCTTCATGGGGATCCCGATCGATCCGGACCGTCATCTGGTGGTGACGTGCGGGAGCACCGAGGCGATGATGGCGTCCATGATGACGGCCTGCAACCCGGGCGACAAGGTCATCGTGTTTTCGCCGTTCTACGAGAACTACGTGGCCGACACGATCCTGACGGGGGCGGAGCCGATCCATGTGGCCCTGCGCCCGCCGTCGTACACGTTCGATCCGGACGAGGTGCGCCGCGCCTTCGCGCAGCGGCCGAAGGCGCTCATTCTCTGCAATCCTTCGAATCCGAGTGGCAAGGTATTTACGCGGACCGAGCTGGAGTTCCTGGCGGAGCTGGCGCGCGAGTACGACACGTTCGTCATTACGGATGAGGTCTACGAGCACATCGTTTACGCGCCGCATCAGCACACGTACATGGCGTCGCTTCCGGGCATGTTCGAGCGGACGATCAGTTGCAGTTCGCTGTCGAAGACCTACTCGATCACCGGTTGGCGGCTGGGCTACGTGATTGCGCCGCCGGCGATCATCGATGGCGCGCGCAAGGTCCACGATTTTCTGACGGTGGGGGCGGCGGCACCGTTGCAGGAGGCGGCGGTCACGGCGCTGAACCTGCCGGACGCGTACTATGCGCAGCTGCGTGAGGTCTACACGGCGAAGCGCGATGTGTTCCTGGCGGGGCTGGATGCTGCCGGGCTCACGTACTCCCGCCCCGAAGGCGCGTACTATGTGATGGTGGATGTGTCCGAGTTTGGCGTCGACGACGATGTGGCCTTCTGCGAGTGGATGGCGCGCACAGTGGGGGTCGCGGCCGTGCCCGGCTCGAGCTTCTTCCGGGAGCGGACCACGCCTACGATCCGCTTCCATTTTGCCAAGCAGGAGAGCACCTTGCGCGAAGCGAGCCGCCGTCTGTCGACCCTGCGCGAGAAGGTGGCGGGTGGCTGGCGGTGAACGCGGTGCCGGCATGACGCTCACGAAGAGCTCTCCATTCCTGAGGGAAGTTGCGGAGCACCCGCAGGCGCTGCGGGCGCTGACGGACTGGTGCCGCGGGGCCGGGCGCGAGCGCCTGACGGCGTGGGCGGGGCTGGCGCACCGGCACGCGCGCATCGTCTTCACGGGGATGGGTACCTCCGAGTTCGCGCCGGAGATGGTCCTGCAGCGGCTGGCCTGCGCGGGGATCGATGCGACCGCCATCGACGCGGGCGAGCTCCTGCATTATCCGCGCCCGTTGCCGGGGCTGCTGGTGGCGATCAGCCAGTCCGGTGAAAGCGTTGAAACCCGCACGGTGGCCGAGCGGTTGCCGGATCGGGGTTCGCTGGTGGCGATCGTGAACAACACGGAGAGCACCCTGGCGCGGCTATCCGCCCTGGTGCTGCCCATGCACGCGGGCGCCGAAGCGGCGATCAGCACGAAGACGTACGTGAACACCCTGGCCTTGCTGCACCTGCTGACGTCGGTCGTGGAATCGCCCGATGGACTCGAACCCGCCTTGACGCAGTTGGAGGCGCTGGCCGGGACGATGGGGCGTGTGGATGCCGAGGCCATTGGCCGCGCGGCGGACGTGCTGGCGAATACCGGCTGCATTCATGTGGTCGCGCGTGGCCCGGCACTGGCTGCGGCGAAGCAGACCGCGCTGACGTTTATGGAGGGCACACAAAGCTCCTGCACCGTCTTCAGTGGTGGCGCGTTCCGCCATGGTCCATTTGAGCTTGTGGGGCCCGGCCATCGCGCGCTCTTCTTCGCGCCGGCCGGCCGCGGCGGCGACCTGCTGGTGGCCATGGCATGCGAGGCGGCGTCCCACGGCAGCGGCGTGGTCATCATCACGGATCGCGAGGATGTGCCGGCCGATGGGCGTGCGGTGGTGCTGAGGGTGCCAGCCCATGGCGAAGCGCTTTTCCCGCTTGCGGCGGCCACCACGCAGGCACTGTTGCTGGACGCGGTGGCGCGGCGACGCGGTGTGGAGGCCGGGTGCTTCCGATTCGGCGGCAAGATCACGTTGCGTGAATGACGCCGCCGGCGATGTGCCCCTCGCGGTAGTCCGTGGGGCTCATGCCGGTCCTCCGGTGGAAGAGGCGTGAGAAGTAGTAGGGATCCTCGTAGCCGACCGCCTCACTCACCTGCTTGACCGGCATCGTGCTGTGTGTCAGCAGCGAACAGGCGACGGCGATGCGCTTTTCAATCACCAGGCTCACGGGGCTTACGCCGAATTGTTTGCGGAAGACGCGCGCGAAATGGGTGGGTGAGAGCCCGGCCAGGCGGGCGAGCGAGTCCAGCGTGATGTTCTCGCGGTAGTGGTCGTGGATGTAGCGATGCAGGGCGGTGGCGTCCAGTGGCCCGCCCCGCTGCGGGGTGATGATGCCGGTCTGCAGGCGCTGGAGGATCTGGCCCAGCAGCGCGGCCAAGCCGGTGTTGACGCGCAGGTCGGCGCCGCCACCGCCGCTGTTCTGCGCAATGACGAGTTCCTCCCAGCGATCGCGCAGCACGGCATCGCGTCCCAAGTCCACCGCGGGGCCGCCGAACTGGCGGATGGCGCGGACCAGTGGGGCGGCCATGGTGCCGGTCATGTGCGCCCAGAGGATGTCCCACGGGGTGGCGGTGTCGCTGCCGTAGGCGTGAGGGTGGCGCGGGCAGAGGGTAATCAGGTGGCCGGTTCGCACGGCATGGCGGCGCCCTTCAGTTTCCACATAGCCACTTCCGCCGAGGACCCAGAAGATGAGATAGTCCATGGGCGCGGTTCGCGCCATGCGGTGCCAGGGCATCCGCGAGTAATGCCCGCTTTCTGATAAATGGCACTGGCGGCGAAAATCCAACAGCGTGGTGGGGTGGGGTGTCATATCGCGCTAGGATTGTCCATCATGTTGCGCGTTCCGTCCATGGCCAAATGCGCGCCGAGTCGGCAGGCTATAGGCATGAATACGACGCAGACGGCCTACGAACTGAGCAAGGAACAGATTTCATTTTTCCGGCGCGAGGGCTACCTGATCGTGCGGGGGCTATTTGGTGCCGACGAGGTGGCGGCGTTACGCGGGCGGTTTGAGCGGCTCGCGGACGACACGGAGCCGGCGCCGAAACCACAGTTGTGGCCGGTGGACCGCGCGGCGACGGATCCGTTGCAGCGTTACCCGCGTGTGATGATGCCGCACCATTGGGATCCGCTCGCGCGGCAATGGCTGCTGGATCCGCGGGTGGGTGCGATTTTGCGGACGCTATTGGGTGACGAGCCCATCGCGGCGCAGAGCATGTTTTACTTCAAGCCACCCGGCGCGCGCGGCCAGGCGCTGCACCAGGACAATTTCTATCTGAAGGTGGAGCCGCACACGTGCATTGCCGCATGGACGGCGATTGATCCCTCGACGCCGGAGAATGGCGGACTGAAAGTGGTGCCGCGCACGCAGGGATTCGACCTGGTGTGCCCGGAGCTGGCCGATAGCGCCGAAAGCTTTTCGACGCAGCTGGTGCGGCCGCCGGCGGGCATGGATCCGGTGCCGGCGACGCTGGCGTCCGGTGATACGCTCTTCTTCAATGGCAACGTGATTCACGGGTCGGAGCCCAACCGGTCGGCCACGCAATGGCGGCGGTCGTTCATCTGCCACTACATGCCGGCATCGGCGCGCTGCATCAGCAACTGGTACTTTCCGCTGATGGATTTCGCGGGAGGGCACGTGCCCTATGAGGCGAACACAGGTGGCGGCCCGTGCGGGATCGAGTTCACGAAGCCGAACTACGGGGCGTGAGTGGGGCCATCACGCGCGGCGTGTGGCTCGGCGGCCGCCCTGGGCGCGATAGGCCGAGGGCGTGCAGTGGTAGTGCTCCATGAAGACGCGGACGAGGTGGCTACTGTCCGTGAAGCCCCAGTCGCTGGCGAGGGCCTTGAGCGGGGCCGAGCTGCCGAGCAGGCCGTCGGCCACGCCGCTGACGCGGTGGCGCAAGGAGAAGCGCGAGAAGCTGAGCCTCATGACCTGCTGGAAGCGGCGTTGGAACGTGGCCGTGCCCATATCGCAGGCGGCGGCGGCCTGGGGGGCGCGGATGCGTGTGCGGGAGTGCAGGGCCAGATGGACGGCGGGGGCGAGCTGGGTGTAGAGCGCCCGCGCGCGCTGCGGGGTCGGCGGTGGCGCGCAGGATTCCTCGCGCAGGAGTAGAAGCAACTCGATCAGGCGCAGGCGGACGCGAACCAGAGCCTCCGGCGTGTGCAGGTTCCAGTTGGTCGGCATGTGGCGCGCGAAGGCCAGGATGCGCGCGCGCGCCTCAGGCCTGATCTGCGGCCGGCTGGCGGGCGGCAGAAGAAATGGCTGAATCCAATCGATGTCGGGCAATTCCGGCAGCCGCAGGTTGGCCAGCAGGTCCGGCCAGATTGCCAGATTGAGTTGCATGCAGGGCGCTTTCTGGACGGCGCTGCCGTGCGGCTCGAACAGTCCGGTAAACCACACGTCGCCCGGTTGCAGGAGGCGGCGGTGTCCCTCCCAGCAGCGCAGGATGCGCCCCGAAAGGACGACGCCGATTTCCAGCCCCGCGTGCAGGCTGAAACTGGGTTTCGCCTGCGTGTCGTTCTGGATGTAGCGTCCGGCCGCGATCGTCCGCTGGTCGGATAGCTCCACTTCCGGATCAAAGAGGGCAATGGACGCGGGAGCTGACTTGGGGGTCTTGTTGGGCACGCGGAATGATACAGAACCGGATGGGGAACCTACAACTGGCTATTCTTGGATGGCGGAGCCATGACGCGTATGCTGCAGTCAGGGCAGAGACTCGGTATAGAGGGAGACACCTGCGATGAAGCTGGCCAATGGCATCGTGTCCTTCGAGTTTGATGGGCGGACGGGCAGCCTCGTCGCCATCGAGAACCTGCGGGATGGGCGCACGCGGCATGGGCTGGATCCCGCATTCGGGCGGCTCTTCCGGGTGTGCGTACCGGACGAGGCGCGCTGGACGGATCGCTACGCGGATTCGCACGAATCCGGCAAGCCCCGCATGACGCGCACGCGAGGGCGGCTGACGATCGTCTATCCCAACCTGAAGACGCCGGAGCATGAATCCACGGGCATTTCCGCGACCGTGACGGTGAGGTTGCCGGAGGGAACGGACGAGGCGCGGTTCACGATTGCGGTGCGCAATGGGGGGCCCTACCGCATTCACGAAGTGCGCTTTCCGTGGATGGGCGGTTGGGCCGGTGCGGCCGGGCCGGGGCAGGACCGCATCACGATGGGCCAGTATGCGTTGGACCCGCACGCGATGCACGAGCGTGGCGGGGCCTTTGGCCGCGGCTGGACCATCTTTGGCCAGCACCGCCGGACGGCGCCCAATCACATCAACACGATGGTTCCGTTCCTGGATTTGTCGGGAGGCGGACGCGGGCTTTCCGTGATCCACTATTCGGCCGTTCCCGCCCTGCACAACGTCGTGGTCGAAGATCTGAACCCGCGTCCGGGGGACGCGCGCATTGCGGCGGGGTGGGTGCACTATCCGGAGTTGGCGCCGGGGCAGCGGTGGACCAGCGAGGCGGTCGGGATCGCGCCGCACGCCGGGGACTGGCACCTGACGGCCGACCGATTGCGGGCCTGGCTGGATACGTGGTGGCGGCCTCCGCCTTCACCGCCGCGCCTGCGGCAGTCCATTGGCTTTCACAATGCGGTCTTTCGTGACTTTTGCGGCCGCGAGCACCGGTCATTCGCGACGTTGCCGGGCATCGTTCGGCACGGGTTGAAACTGGGGCTGCGCGATTTCTGCCTGTGGGACATGACGATGATGGGCGAGTATGCACGCGCCGGGCGTGGAGCCCTGCTGGAAGACCCGCCGGCGCGGGTGGCGGCACTGCGCCTTGCCTTGCGGCAGGCGGCCACGCTGGGCGTCAACGTGAGCACGTTGATCAACACGCGCCTGGTGACGATGAAGAATCCGCGGGGCGCCGAGCGCTGGGAGCGTTGGGGCGCGCGTACACTCTACGGGATGCCGGTGATGGAGAGCTATCCCACGCGTGCGGCGCATGCGCGGCTGATGTCGGATTACCTGGATGAATCCGGCCGCCGGCTTTGTCAGAGCCACCCCGATTTTCAGGAGTGGGCCATCGACATGGTGGCGCGTTGCCAGGACCGCGGCTTCACGTCCATGTTCCTGGACGAACCGTTTGGCGAGGATTTGTGCTTTGCGGACGATCACGGCCACGGCGTGCCGGGGCATAGCGCGCGTGGGGTGGCGGATTGGACGGCGCGCGCGTCGGAGCTGGTGCGCGCCCGGCACCCGGAGGCGTACACGATTGGCGAATCGCTGGACATTCACACCACGCGCGCGATCAATCTGGGCTGGTACTGGAACTGGTCGGACAACCACGCCAACGTCTTTCGCTATACGCTGCCGGACGCGCTGCAAGCGTGGACCATTGATGCGTATGAGCATGAAGATGAGGTGGGGAAGGCGTTTGCGTGGGGGTTCCTGCTGGCGATCATTGTGAACGGACTTGAGGGTACGCTGCGCGAGGTACCGGCGTTTGGCCGGCGGGTGCAGGCGCTGGCGTCGCTGCGCAAGCGAACGGCCGCGTTTACGATCGGCGGGCGCTTTCTGGATGGGGTCGGGCTGGAGGTGGAGTCGGATGCGGCCATTGCGACGGGGCTCTATGCCGGGGCTTCGCGTCTGGGCATCGTGTTGGGGGAGACCTCGCGGCGCGCGGCGCGCGGAGGAGGGGCCGTGAGTCTGAAGTTGAATCTGGCGCGCCATGGACTTGGCCGCCCGACGGCGGTGCGCCTGTATCGTGAGGACGGCACCATGCGGTTGCTGCGCGGCACGGTGCGGGGACACACGCTGTGCCTGGAAACACGGCTGAAGAAGTGGGAATGCGGTGTGATCGAGGTGGTGGCGTCGGCGATCTGACCGGCTGACGCGCCTGTCGGCGGTGAACAACCCACCTGCAGAATGCCGCGTGGGGTGATTGGGCTGGGAGGTGTCGCGTGCGAATCGGGATTGGCTGGATCGGGCGCGCTTGGGTGGCCCTCATCATGGTGAGGGCTGCAACGGCGGCCACGACACTCTATGTGGACGGGCAGGCCACGGGCGCGGGCAACGGGGCCAGCTGGGCGGATGCCTTCACCAGCCTGTCGCCAGCTCTCGCGGCGGCGGGCAACGGAACCAATCTCTGGGTGGCCGGGGGAATCTACTCTCCGGGGCCCTTTCAACTGCCGGCCAATGCGGCGGTCTACGGTGGATTCACCAACGGGATGAGTGCACTTGGCGCGCGGAGCTGGACGGGGCACCCGACGATCCTTCGTGGCGGGGGGCCGGTGGTGAATGGGGCGAACGGCGCCCGGCTCGACGGGTTTACGGTGACCGGTGGCAGTGCCGTGAGCGGGGGCGGCATCGCTGTGAGCGGCGGAAGCATAACCGTGGCCAACTGCACCGTGGTGAGCAATACCGCGACGTCGGGCGGCGGCATCTACCTGTCGGGTGTGCAGGCCACCATCGAGCGTTGCCGGTTTGTCGACAATACCGCGGTCCAAGAGGGCGGCGGGCTATACGCGCAATTCCATAACGTGGTTTCGGCGGGCTCGATCCGCAACTGTGTGTTTATCGGCAACCGATGCGAGGGGGCCGCCGATGGCAAGAGCGACGCGGGCGGAATTTATCTGCATGAGTGCCCGTACCGCATCGAGAACTGCACGCTCTACAACAACTTCGCCGGGCGGCGCAGCGGTGGAATCAAGCTGTATCGGGGCACGGTGACGCCGTATGTGATCAAGAACTGCATTCTGTGGAACAATCGCACGGGCACACCGAATCCGGCCGAGAACGACGGCGGCTGGGAGATCTCGCTCCAGCAGCCCGAGCAGAACGTGCCGCTCTATCTGCAGCTGAGCTACACGGACTGGACGCCCGTCGGCAGCTCGAAGTTCTACTCGTTCTACCGCGACGGGGTGAACAAGGAGGTCTTCACCGAACTGATGGAGGCCGACCCCGCATTCGCCAATGCCGTCGCCGGCGACCTGCATCTGAAGTCCTTCGCTGGTCGCTGGTCCAGCGGGACATGGGTCTATGACCCCACCAACAGCCCCTGCATCGACGCGGGTGATCCCCTGAGCGCCTTCGACCTCGAGCCCCAGCCGAATGGTGGCCGCGTGGACATGGGGGCCTACGGCAATGTGGAGGAGGCGTCGCGGTCGGGCCCACCGCAACCGAATAGCGGGTTTCTGCTACAGGTTCGATAGGGGTGCCAGCCGGATGGATGCCGGATGGGGGGCGGGCGATGGGCGCGGCGGAACGATGAGGAGGGCGGCGACGTGATTCTTGGAAATGGCCTGCTGCAGTTGGAGTTTGACGACGCGACCGGGAGTCTGCGCCAGATTACGAATTGCCGCACCGGCCAGGGGTTTCTGAAGGACCCGCGCGGATTCCGGCTGGTGAAACTGATCGTGCAGACGCCGGAGAACATGTCGTGCGTGCTGCTGTCGAACGAGGCGGGGCCGCCACGCCTGCGCAAAAGCGGCGAGCGGCTGACGATTGAGTTTGCGGATCTGCGCAGCCGTGGGCGGCGGACGGGGGTATCCGCCAAGGTGACGGTGCGCCTGCCGGCGGGGAGTCAGGAGGCGTTCTTCTCGCTGGAGGTTCGGAATCGGAGTCCGCACCGGGTGTTGGAGGTTTGGTTCCCGGTGGTGGGGGGGCGGCCGGCACGGCGCGGAGATCGACGGGACCGGGTGACGATGAGCTATGGCCGGGGGTACGCGGGCGCGAGCACCGAGAACCTGTATGACCAATTCGGTGCGGGCGTCATGGCCACACACGCGTTCAGTCGCCATCACCAGCGCGTGAAATTCGGCCCGATGCCCATGATGGATCTGCAGGGGCCGGAGGGCGGGCTCTCCTACAATCAATACGAGCGGAAGCCGGTGTTGACTAAACTGGTGTTCGAGAATCTGGCGCCTGGGCTGGATGAATTCTGTGTGAGTTGGTCATGGGCGAGATACCCGGGAATTGAGCCCGGCGCATCCTGGGCCAGCGGCGAGTACGGCATCGGCGTGCACGATGGGGACTGGCACATCACCGCAGACCGATTGAAGGCTTTTGTGGATACGTGGTGGACGCCATCGGGAATGGCACCCGCGATCCGCGAGCGCATCGGCATGTTTCATGTGCAGACGCGCGGATTCTCAGGCGAGGCATTCAATGCGTTTTCGGATTTGCCGGCGATCGGTCGCGATGCGCGGCGCTTCGGCGTGCGGGATCTCTCGATCTGGGACTGCGCGGCCTCGACCTACTTTCGGCCGGACACCGGCGGCTACTGGGAGATGGCCCCGCGCCGGCTGGCAGAGCTGCGGCGGGCGCTGGGCGAATTGCGGGGCATGGGCTGCCGCACGAATGCCTGTGTGAACTGGCGGCTGCTGACGTCGCGGAATCGCCTGTGGAAGGCGCTGAAGGCGGATGTGCAGGAAAGCGTGTTTGGCGAGCCGCAGTACGGCGCGGTCTGCGGTACCATGGATGGGTCTATTTATCAGGATCCCGCGTATGAGCAGGGCTCGTACCCGCTCTGCCAGGTGTCGCCGCGGTTCCGGCGGTTTGCGCGTGGGCTGGTGGAGAAGACGCTGGACCTCGGGTTCTCCGATCTCTTTATCGATCAGTGCGTCGAGCAAGCATGTTGCTACGCGAAGGACCACGGGCACCGTACGCCGGAAGAGGCGATCGAGCAGACGTTTGTCTGGATCCGGGACGCGCTGCGGCGTGTGCGGGCGCGCGATCCGGAGGCGTACGTGGTGGCGGAAGTGCCGGAGTTGTGGAACACGCAGTGGGCGGACTTGTGGTGGTGCTGGGGGTATCGCGATGGCGGCTGGGCGCGCGCCGAAGTGATGCGCTATGTGCTGCCGCAAATGGTCCCGCTGTGGCCGGTCGACGAGACCCAGCGCGATTGCGTGGCCGAGGCGTTTGCGACGGGCAGCCTGATGGCCATCGCCACGCGCGACATGACGGGCAAACTTTCCGATGCGCCGGAGTTGGCGCAGCAGATCAAGCGGCTGGCGGCGCTGCGCAAGGCCACGGCCCCGTTCGTGAGCCATGGCACGTTCCGCGACGACCGCGGACTGCGTGTGGACGGGGGCCGGGGGTTTGTGTTTACGTCGGCGAGTGGCGTGGGCGTGACCTTGGCGAATTCGGTGGCCAAGCCGGCCCTGTTGGATGTGCGCCTGGATGCGAGCCTGGCCCTACGCGGGGCGTCTGGCCGCTGTCTGCTGCACATCGAAGGGCGGAAGCCGGCGGTGGTGCGGCCGGTGCGGCGCGGGGGAGGTGCGCGTGTGTCGGTGCGCCTTCCGGCCTTCGGAGCTGGCGTGCTCACCTTGGAGGATTGACCTATGGACCGGCTACCCTTTCGATCATTTCCGGCTGTCGGCCCGCTACTCGCAGGGGCTTGGGATGGAAGTCATCGGCATGACCGGCAAGTTCCACACGCAGTGGGGCGCGTTTGGCGGATTCAAGCATCCGAATGCCCTGCGCTATGAGTCGGCGGTCACGCTGGCGAATGGGCCAAGATCTGTGTGGGCGACCAGATGCACCCGTGCGGCCGGCTTGACCGGGCCACATACCGGTTGATCGGGGAGGCCTATCGCGAGGTGAAGCAGAAGGAGCCGTGGTGCCGCGGGTGGCGTGTCATCAGATGGTCGCGGTATTCGCGTCCGTAACAACAGGAGTATCAGAAATGGCAGACACGATCCCCGCGACGCTGGACTTGGCTGACCACGGCCGGATGGCCATCCATGGCATTTTGGGTTCGCTGAATCCCTCGCTGGACTACGAGTGCACGTTCCTGACGATTTTCGATGCGCAGCCGCCGTACATGCTGCATTGGAGCAGCATGGTCAGTGGGGTGATGCCGAAGTATGTGGAGGCGCTGCCGCTGCTGCGGCACATGAGCGGAAGCCGCGAGCAGATGGATCTTCAGGACGGATTCATGCGGGCCATGCGCGCGAACATGGCGGAGGACGGGCTTGTCTACGACCGCAGTTCGCCGCGGCGGCCGTGGAACTGCGGGGTGGGGTATGGGGTAAAGGGGTGGGATGCGGATTACGCCAGCCTGGCGGGCAACGCACGCCTGCTGAACGGGCTAGCCACCTGGCACCAGGCCACCGGCGACGACGAGTGGAAGCAGCTGGCGAAACGGACGGCGGAACGGATGCTGGAACTGGCGATCGTGCGCGATGACATCGCGTACTATCCGAACTGTGGCCTCGGCAATGATTTCTCCTACCCGCGTGTTGGCGGATGGACAACGACCGATCCGCCCGACAATCCGGAGATGGGCTGCGAAGGCGCCACGCTCTTCTATCAGTTCCAGCCGTTGCGCGGGTTTTCGCGCTACTACCGGATGAGCGGCGACGAGCGGTTTCTCGAGATGTCGCGCAAGTTTGCGGCGCTGGGGTTGAAGCGGAACTTCTGGGGGGCGGACCATGACATGCACCCGGAGCCCGCGGCGGAGCGCGGGCATTTTCGCAAGCATCTGCATGCGGGGCTCGCGGCGGTGCGCGGGTTGCTCGACTATGCGGTGGTGTCGGACGACTACCGGTTGAAGCTGCTGGCGCGCGACTCGTACGAGTGGGCGCGGCAGCACGGCATCCACCGATTGGGGATTTTTGCGAATCACCCGGATCTGGCCACGGAAGGCTGCACGCTCGCGGATGTGGTGGCCATCGCGGTGACGCTGAGCGACGAGGGGATCGGCGACTACTGGGACGACGTGGAGCAGGTCGCGCGCAACGGGCTCGTGGAGGCCCAGATGACGGACCCGGCGGAAATGGAGCGCGTTGCCGCAGCGGCGGGGGCGCGGGAGCCGAATGCCGCGCGGGGTGGACACTATGACTGGCGATTCACGGCCAACAACCGGGGCGTTCTGCCGGGGCAGGAGATTCACGAGGGCGTGGTGGCGCGCAGCGTGGGCGCGTTCGGCTGGATCCACGGGGCCAGCTGGTTGACGCCCATGCTGATGCACTGCTGCACGGCCAACGGCAGCCAGGGACTATTCTACGCATGGGAGGCGATCCTGCGGCGGCGGGACTGGGGCGTGGAGATCAACCTCTGGCTGAACCGGCGCTCGCCATGGGTGGATGTGTGCAGCGAGTTGCCCCACGCCGGGCGCCTGAAGATTGTCAACAAGGGCATGGCCCAAATCAGCGTGCGCAAGCCGGGCTGGGCGCGGGCATCCGCGATCCGCTGCACGGTGGACGGGCGCGACGCGCAGCCGGAGTGGAGCGGCAACCGGATGCGGTTTCGCGGGTTGAGCGGCCGCGAGCGGATCGTGTTGACGGTGTCCGTGGTGACGGAGGAATCCGAGTACACGGTGGCGTACCTGCAGAAGCGCGACACGTGCATGCACCGCTACCGCTGCGCGTTCCGTGGCCACACGGCGGTGAAACTCACGCGTGTTTCGCTGCCGGGTGATCCGCCCGATCGCGACTGGTATCGCGCGTTCAGAAGAGATAGCCTGATGGCGACCGATGTGCCCGAGCGGGCCAACCCCGCGTACATCCATCCGGAACGGATGCCCCTGTGACCCCTTATCATTTGGATGATTGCGCGCCGCACAGTCGCTTTGACAAGGACATGGCACCACGGCTGACCGTGTGCCCTGGCGATACGGTGGTCTTGGAAACGCTTGAAGGTGGCGGGCAGGTGGAGCCGGATTGGACGGCTGCGGACTTCGTGCGCATCGACCCGAGCCGCGTGCATGCGCTCACGGGTCCGGTTCGCGTGGAGGGTGCCGAACCGGGCGATGCGCTGCGCGTGGAAATTCTGGACCTGCAGCACAAGGGCTGGGGCTGGACGGCGGTGTGGCCGAATTTTGGGCTGCTGACCGGCGAGTTTCCGGAGATGTACCTGCATCATTGCCGCCTGGTGGGCGATACGTGCGAATTCAGCGACCACATTCGAATTCCGATCGAACCGTTCTGCGGCGTCATGGGCGTGGCGCCGGCGGAGGGTAGCGTGATCACGCACGCGCCGGGCCCGCATGGCGGCAACCTGGATATTCGCCACCTGACGCCCGGGACGGTGGTGTGGCTGCCGGTGCTGGCCGAGGGTGCACTCTTCTCCTGCGGCGACTGTCACGCGACGCAGGGCGATGGTGAGGTGAACGGCAGCGGAATTGAAGCCCCGATGACGGTGACACTGCGCTTTGGATTGGAGAAGGGCGCCAACCTGAAGGGGCTGCGCTTCCAGACACCCGCCGAGCAGCGGTTGTCACGGGCGGATGCGAAGGGGTACTACGTGGTGACGGCGTACGGGCCGGATCTGTATGTCAATGCGCAGCAGGCCACGCGCGACATGATCGCGCACCTTGTGAAGACCTACGGCCTGAGCCGCGAGGCGGCCTATTGCCTGTGCGGTGCGGCCGTCGATCTGAAGATCAGCGAGATCGTGGATCGACCGGACTGGATCGTGTCGGCGTATCTGCCGCTGGCGATCTTTCGCTGAGCGGTTGCGCGCCCCCCTGCAAACGCTCGGCGGCGCATCGGCATCGCGGCGGTGAACTTTTTCCCAGCAACATTCAGTTCGTGATGGAATCGCGCGGCCGGAATGCGTAATCATGCTTTGTGTGGCATCGGAAGGCCTACAGGGGGATTGGCGCATGGTGCAGGGCGAGGACAGGCCGGTCGAGCGGGCGTTGGCGGAGAGTGAGGCCCGCCTCAAAGCCGTATTCGATGGGGTCTCGGATGGGTTGGTCGTGGCCGATCTTGAGACCCGCCAATTCGTCATGGCTAACCGGAGCTTCTGTGCCCTGACCGGATTCGATGCCGACGAGATCCTGAGCATGGGCCAGAGCGCGCTGCATCCCCCGGAAGCCGTCGCCTATGTGGCCGGCTGGTTTGAGCGCCAGGCCCGGGGCGAAGCGGTGGTGGCTCCGGATATCCCGGTACGGCGGAAGGACGGAGGCGTGGTGTTGTGCGACGTGAGTGCGGCGCCGCTGCTGGTCTCGGGCCGACCGTGCCTCATGGGCTCGTTTCGCGACACGACCTATCGCCGGCTCATGGAGCAGGAACTCCGGCTCAAGACGTTTGTCTTCGATTCGGCGATGACGGCGAACAGCATTGCCGATACGCAGGGCTACATTGTGGATGCCAACCAGGCGTTTCTGCGCACCTGGGGCTTCGAGCGGCTGGAGGACGTGCACGGCCGCAAGGTGCCGGAGTTCCTGGCGCACGAGCACGAGGCGCTGGCCATCATGCAGGCGTTGGAGGCCACCGGTGCCTGGGCTGGCGAGTATACGGCGAAGCGTCCGGACGGGACGACGTTCCAGGCCAGCAGTCAGGCCACCGTGGTGCGCGACGAGCGCGGCGTGGTGGTGGGGTACCAGTCGTCGGTTCTGGACATTACCGAGCGCAAGCGTGCGGAGGAAGAGCGGGAGCGGTTGCACGGGCAGTTGGTGCAGGCCCAGAAGATGGAGTCGGTCGGGCGCCTGGCGGGTGGCGTCGCCCACGACTTCAACAACATGCTGGGCGTGATCATGGGGTATGCGGATCTGCTGCTGGTTGCGCTCAACGCCGACGATCCGAACCGCGCGACCGTGAGTGAGATTCGCGACGCGGCGCAGCGCTCGGCCGAGTTGACGCGCCAGTTGCTTGCGTTTGCCCGCAAGCAGACCGTGTTGCCGAAGGTGTTGGACCTGAATGCGGCGGTGTCGGGCCTGCTGACGATGCTGCGCCGGTTGATTGGCGAGGCCGTTACGATCGTGTGGACGCCCGGCGAGTCGGTGTGGCCCGTGAAGATCGATCCCTCGCAGGTCGATCAGATTCTGACGAACCTGTGCGTGAACGCGCGCGATGCCATTGCCGGGGTGGGGTACGTGCGCATCGAGACACGCAACCGCACGATCGACCGCGCCTGGAGTTCTTCACAGCCCGAGGCGGTTGCCGGGGATTATGTGACGCTGACGGTGAGTGACGATGGCTGCGGGATGGATGCGGAGGTGCGCACGCACCTGTTCGAGCCGTTTTTTTCGACCAAGCCGTTTGGCCAGGGCACCGGGCTGGGGCTGGCCACGGTGTATGGAATCGTCCGGCAGAACGGCGGCTTTATCAGCGTCAACAGCGAGCCGGGCGGCGGAGCCACGTTCTGCCTGTTTTTGCCGCGGCATGGGGGTGGGGTGCTGCCGGTGGCGGCGCTGGGGGCCGCGCCAGCCGCGCCCGGAAAGGCCGTCACGGTGTTGCTGGTCGAGGACGAGCCGATGCTGCTGGACATGTGTCAGCGGATGCTGGAGGGATTCGGCTACCGGGTGCTAAAGGCGGGCACACCCGACGAGGCCATCCGCCTGGCCCAGAGGTATCAGGCCGAAATCGAAATTCTGGTCACCGATGTGGTCATGCCGGAGATGAACGGCATGGAGCTGGCGGCTCGGTTGCTGGCCCTGTCCCCGGGCCTGAAGCGGCTCTTTATCTCGGGCCATGCGGCCAATGTGTTCGCTCGCAACGGCATGCTCGACGAAGGCGTACATTTTCTGCAGAAGCCCTTCTCGCGGCGCGAGTTGGCCGACGCGGTGCGGCTCGTGCTGGCTGGCTCCTGAAGGAATCTGGAGGAGATCGACCATGCAGACAACCGTGCTGAGCCCCGGGCAGATCGGGCGCGTGCACGCCAAGGCGCTGGAAATCCTGGACGGCATCGGGGTTGGCATCCCGCACGACGATATGCGTTTAAGGCTGCGTGATGCCGGCGCGCAGGTGGATGGCGAGACGGAGACCGTCCGCATTCCGGCGGAGGTGGTGCAGCGCGCGATCGACTCGGCCGGCAAGCAGTTCACGTTGTACGGGCGGGATCCCAAGCGCACGGCGGCCTTCGGGGCGGGGGCGCGCAACTACAACAGCATTGCGGGCGAAGCGCACTGGGTGGACGAGATCGGTGGGGAGCGGCGCTTTGTGACGCTGGCGGACACGGCCACGGCGGCGAGGGTGGGCGATGCGCTGGAGGCCATCACCATCCCCGGCGCGATGTCCGATCCGCACGAGGTTCCGGTGGCGTACCGCTGCGTGGCGGTGGCGGCCACCATGCTGCGCCAGACGACGAAGCCGGTCACATTCTGGTACCACGACCGAGCCTCGGCGCGCTTTCTGAACGAGTTGCTGATTGCCCTGCGCGGCAGCGAGCAGGCGGCCGCGGCGCAGCCGGCGTGGTACCCTTTTCTGGAGCCGATCAGCCCCCTGCGGTTCCCGTTCAACGGCATCGATCTTCTCTATGAGACGGCGCGGCTGAACCTGCCGGTGCCCATCGGGCCCATGGCACAGATGGGGCTTTCCGCACCGTGCTCGCTGGCGGGCACGCTGGCGCAGGAGCACGCGGAAATTCTCGCGGGCATCGTGATCACGCAGTTGGTGAAGCCGGGGATGCCGGTTTGCTATGGGGGGATCTGTCACGCATTCGACATGCGCACGACGCAGATGATCTTCGGGGGGCCCGAGCAGGCCATCTTCGGCGTTGCGATGACGCAGATGGGAAAATCGCTAGGGCTGCCGGTGTACATCAATGTGGGCCTGACGGATTCCAAGCGGCCGGATGCGCAGGCCGGGCTGGAGGCCGGGGTGACGCTGGCGCTGGGTGCCGCGGCCGGTGCGGATATTTTTGGCCACATGGGGATCTGCGGTGTGGACCAAGCGAGTTCACTCGACATCCTGGTGCTGCAGGACGAGATCATCCGCTATGTCGAGAGCACGATGCGCGAGTTGGATCTCAGCGACGACGCCTTTGGCCTCGATGTGACCGCGGAGGTGGCACGGGGCGGGCGCTTCATCGAGACCGCGCACACGGCCGAGCGCTTCCGTCGCGAGCTCTGGTTCCCGCGGCTGCTGGATCGCGATTATTATCAGGGCTGGCGGGATCGGGGCGCGCTCTCCACCGAGACGCGCTGCCGGGAACGGCGCGAAGAGATTCTGGCGCGCCACCGGCCCGAGCCGATGGATCCGGCGCTGGACAAGGCGATCGACGACATTGTGGCGGGGGCGAAGCGGGAACTGGGCAAGGCGTAGGGGGGAGCGGCCGGTGCGCAGCCCCGGCCGTACGGGTAGGGCGCGGGCTGTGCACGCGCCCGCTGTGGAAGCGGGCGCTGAGGCATGGGGATGGCCGGTGCGCAGCCCCGGCCGTACCGGGTAGGGCGCGGGCTGCGCACGCGCCCGCTGTGGAAGCGGGCATGGGGAGGCCGGTGCGCAGCCCCGGCCGTACAGGATAGGGCGCGGGCTGCGCATGCACCCATCATTGGCGAGGTTGCTATATGGTCGAGACTCTGCGCTTCGTTCGACGCCGCCTGCCACATTGGCTGGTTGCGGAGCGTCCGTACTTCGTGACCATCCGGCTAAAGGGAACACTACCGAAGTCCGTGGTGCAGGATCTGAAGAAGGAACGCGATGAACTGGTCACGCGGGAGCGACTGCGTGAGGACGACTGGACGGAACTGCACCGACGGCAGTTCAAGACGATCGAATCCGTTCTCGATGCGTGCAGCCAGGGCGTTGACTGGCTGGCGGACCCCGAGGTTGCGTCCGCCGTGCTGAAGAACCTCGCGTGGTTGGAAGAGGCGCGCCAATGGCGGATCTATGCGGCAACGGTGATGCCGACCCATCTGCATGTGCTTCTGCGCAACAACGGCGGGCGCAACGGATGCCTGCTGGAGGACTTGGCGCATTTCAAGAGTTTCTCGGGGCAGGCTGCCAATCGGATTTTGCATCGAACGGGAGCGTTTTGGGCACGGGAGGATTTTGATCATTGGTGCCGATCGCCGCAGAAGGTGGAATCGGTCGTGCACTATATCTGCAAAAATCCGGTAAAGGCGGGGTTGGTCAGCACGTGGCGGGACTGGC
>CAZWQJ010000005.1:41400-63815 GCA_964635825.1 uncultured Victivallales bacterium
TATATCTGCAAAAATCCGGTAAAGGCGGGGTTGGTCAGCACGTGGCGGGACTGGCGATGGACGCGGTGCGCGGACGGGTTTGGATGGTGAGTTGGAGGCCGGTGCGCAGCCCCGGCCGTACGGGGTAGGGCGCGGGCTGCGCACGCGCCCACTGGGGAAGCGGGCACTGAGGATTGGGGGCGGCCGGTGCGCAGCCCCGGCCGTACGGGGTAGGGCGCGGGCTGTGCACGCGCCCACTGGGGAAGCGGGCGCTGAGGATTGGGGAGGCCGGTGCGCAGCCCCGGCCGTACGGGGTAGGGCGCGGGCTGCGCACGCGCCCAGCTCCTGTCAGGCCTCGGACCACGCAATGGAGTCCT
Organism: uncultured Victivallales bacterium; assembly: GCA_964635825.1. GTDB lineage: Bacteria > Verrucomicrobiota > Kiritimatiellia > UBA8416 > JAIOPI01 > CAZWQJ01. The sequence goes on from CAZWQJ010000005.1 coordinate 41,757, forward strand.
GGCGTCGGTCGCGGGTGGCGAGGACTGGAGCCGTCTGGGCGGGGTCGTGGATATCGGAGCTGCAGCGGCCCGCGAGAATGTCGACGCACACCTCTACGACGAGCGGACCGCGGTAGCCGATGGCGCAGGCCGCGGCGAAGCGATTGATATCGTCGGCGTCCGGGTTGTTGATGAGCAGGGAGAGCGACTGAAAGCCCTGGTCGGCGATCCACGCCACGCGATCCGGTCCGGAGCCGCCGCTCAGCAGCCAGAAGGCCATGCCGACCGGCAGGACGGGTGTGCCCGGATTTTCTCGATCGGTGTGCATGAGGTTCCCTTTTGCGTGCCCGATTGCCCGGGCTTTGGTATATGGGGCTGGAGTTCCAGAATACGGTGGGTGTGGTGGTTGTGCAACCACCGGGTGTTTCAGGGAGGAGCGTGAACCTGTGTTAGCAGCCGTGTTGAAGAGTGTGGACGAGTTGGTGTTGGAAGATGTGCCCATGCCGGTGGCGAGATCGGGCGAGGTGGTGGTGCGGATCCGGGCCTGCGGATTTTGCGCGACGGACTTCAAAGCGATTCGCGGCATTCGGCGCAATGTGGCCTTTCCGTTCATTCCCGGGCACGAGCCGGCCGGGACGGTGGCGGCGGTGGGCGCGGGGGTGACGGAGTTCAAGGAGGGGGACGATGTGATCTGCCAGCCCTCCGGATATTGTGGGGCCTGCGCGGACTGCCGGGCCGGGAACACGCACTATTGTGCGCGCGCATTTACGACGGGCGGGGACGGGCCGGAAGACGTGTGGCCTGGCGCGTTCGCCGAGTACATGAAGACGCGCGAGTCGTGCTTGTTTCACAAGCCGGCGGCGCTTTCCTTTGATGCGGCGGCGCTGACGGAACCGCTTTCGGGTGCATGGAAGGGTGTCATTCAATGCAGTGAGATGCAGGTGGGCGACGATGTGGTGGTCATCGGCGTTGGCAGCATCGGCCTGCTTTGCCTGATGGTGGCGAAAGCGGCGGGGGCGGGGCGGCTGATTGCCATCGATGGCAGCGAGCACGCGCTGGAGAATGCCCGCAAGCTGGGGGCGACGCATACGATCAACCCGCGGCGCGAAGATCCTCGCAAGCGCGTGTATGCGATCCTGCCTCGCGGTCCGGACCTGGTGGTGGAGGCGGCGGGGCCGATCGAGGCGGTGAAGCTAATGGTCGATCTACGCCGGCGCGGTACGCGCTGGAATGTCTTCGGTATCACGACGCACGAGACGTTCGAGCTGGATGGCGGCCTCACGCATTTTCTGGAGGGGCGGATGGATGCCAGCTTTGGCACGACCCCGCGCGCGATGCAGAAGGCGATCCGGCTGATGGAGTCGCAACTGGTGGATGTCGAGAAGATCATCTCGCACCGTTTCCCGTTGAGCCGCATTGACGAGGCGGTTGAGGTGATGGCGGGGCCGGATCGCAACAAGATCGTCATCCAGCCATGAAGGCGATCGTCAATACGGGGCGTAACCGGTTGGCGTGGCGAGAGTGGCCGATGCCGGAGCCGGGGCCTGGGCAAGTGCGGATACGCACGGTGGCGACGGGGATCTGCGCCACGGATCTGGAGATGATCGCGGGGTGGGAGCGGACGGGGTTTCCCGCGATACCGGGGCATGAGTGGTCGGGCGTGGTGGATGCGGTGGGCGCGGGGGTGCCGCCACGCTGGCGGGGCCGCGCGTGCGTGGCGGAGAATGTGCTGGCGGATGGCGGCGAGGTGGGCTTCGAGCATCCCGGGGCGTATGGGGCGTACTTTCTGACGGAGGCCCGCAATCTGCGGCGGCTTCCGGCGGGCGTGGATCCCGCGGCGGCGGCGCTGATCGAGCCGCTGGCCGTGTGTGTGCGCGCGTTGCGGCGGCTGGGGGCGGGAATCGCCGGGCCGGCGCTGATCTTTGGCGATGGCTCCATTGGCCAACTCACGGCCATGCTGCTGGCGCGTCGCGGCATCAAAGACCTTGCGCTGGTGGGTGGCCGGACGCAGCGCCTGGCGTTGGCGCGTAAGCTTGGGCGCGTTCGTACGCTGGACTATCACGAGGCGGGGCGCGATTTGGTGGCGGGCGTACGCAAGGCCCTTCCGGGTCCGTTCCCGCTGGTGGTGGAAGCGAGCGGGGCGCCGCGGGCGATGGAGGCGGCGCTGGAATTGACGGCGCCCGGTGGGCATGTGCTTGTGATCGGGGACTACGGCGAGGCCCATGCAGGGTTTCGCTGGAATCACCTGCTCCATCGCGAGCTGACGCTGGTCGGCAGCAATGCGAGCGCGGGCGCCTGGCCGGAGGCCGTGCGGTTGGCGGGTGCCGGGTTTCCTCTGCACCGTCTGATTAGCAAGCGCCTGCCGGCCGCGCGATTTGCGGAAGGACTTGAACTGGTGCGCCATTCGCGCGACGTCATGAAGGTGGTGCTGACGTGGGGGACGTGACGATGATGACCGGTCGCCGACTGATTGCGAATGTGGACGCGGCCGCGCCGGGCAAGGGGCAATGCGCGTTGTGGTGGTTGGGCCAGCAGAGTTTCATCGCCAAATTAGGCGGGCGCATCCTCTACCTGGATCCCTTTCTGACCGATCTCCCGGGCCGCTGCCTGCCGCCGCTGCTCAAGCCGGAACAGATCACGCACGCGGATTTCATTTTCGGCAGCCACAACCATGCGGACCACATCGACCGCCCGGCGTGGCCGATTCTGGCGCGCACGAATCCGCGCGCGACGTTTGTGGTGCCGTCGTATTTCCTGGCGACGTTGCCTCAGGCGCTTGGTATTCCCGCTTCGCGGTTCCTGGGCTTGAATGACGGGATGACGGTGCGGCGGCGGGGGTTGACGATTTCCGCGGTGGCGGCTGCTCATGAGTTGTTGCGCCCGGATCCCCAGGGGCGGCATCCGTTCCTGAGCTTCATCATCGCGGGGCATGGCTTCACCATGCTGCATGGCGGCGATATGTGTCTGTACGAAGGCTTGCAGACCAAGCTCTCCCGCTGGCGGCTGGACGTGGCGATGCTGCCGATCAACGGGCGCGACGCTGCCCGTCTGCGCGATGGCTGCATCGGCAACATGACATACCAGGAAGCGGTGGATCTCGCCGGGGCCCTGTGTCCGGGGCTGACGATCCCCGCGCATTACGGCATGTTTGCGGGCAACACGGAGAACCCGGAGTTGTTCATCGATTACGCACGGGTGAAGTATCCGGATCTGCGGACGCGGTGCTGCACACCCGGTCGGCGGGTGCTGGTGGAGGCCTCCCGGGGTTCGCGATGAGCCAGCGGCCAAACCTTCTGGTCATTCTGAGCGACCAGTTGCGGCGCGATGCGTTAGGGGTCTATGGTGACCCCAATGTGGCGACGCCGCACATCGACGGTTTGGCGGCGGAAGGGGTGCGGTTCACACGGGCGTGCTCGACCTATCCCGTCTGCGTACCATTCCGGTTCTCGCTGATGACGGGCGAGTACGCGCATACGCGCTTTGTGCCGGCGATCGAGTGGCGCCTGTCGCCGGCGGAGCACACGCTGGCGGATGCGTTCAACGCCGCCGGCCACCGCACGATCTACATTGGCAAGTGGCATCTCTATGGCGGATTGGGCGTTCTCCCGGGAGCATCGGATGCGCGCGTGCGGCGCACGGCGATCCCGCGGGCGTATCGCGGGCGCTGGCAGCGCTGGTTGGGATTTGAGGTGGCCAACGCCCCGTTCGATACCTGCTACTTCGAGGACGATGATCCCACGCCGAAACCGCTGGGCGAGTACCAGACGGACGGGCTCTTTCGCCTCGCCATGCGCGAGATGCGCGAACAGGCGCAGAGCGGTCAGCCGTTCTGCTGCATGCTGTCAGTGGAGCCGCCGCACTTTCCGTTGCAGGCACCCGCCGCGTACGAAGAGCGCTGGCGCGACCGGCCGCTGAAACTGGCGCCGAATTTTTTGATGCCGGCGGTGCGACCGTCGCCCGCCCGGCAACTGACGGAAGCGGATCGCGAGGAGGCGTTGCGAAAGCGGCGGCTTTACTATGCGATGATCGAGAATCTGGACGACAATGTGGGCCGGATGATGGCGTTTCTGCGCGAGTCGGGACTCGACCGCAACACGGTCGTGGTGCTGCTCTCCGATCATGGCGAGATGGGCGGTGCGCATGCGGAGCGGGTGTCGCTGAAGGAGCACCCCTACGAGGAGTCCATCGGCATCCCGCTGCTGGTGCGCGATCCGCGCCTGGCGACGCGGGCGGGCGCCGTGGTGGTCGAACCGGTGAGCACGGAGGATTTGTTTCCGACCTTCCTGGGGCTGAGCGGCATTCCTGTGCCGGAAGGCAAACCGGGTCTCGACCTGACGCCGCTGATCCGAGGCGAGCGCGCGCAACTCGACCGGGAGGGGGTGCTGCTGGAGTTCGTGCACGATCTGCGCCCCGATACGGCGATGTGTCCTTACCATGCCGTGTATTGGCGCGGAATTGCGGGGCGGCGGTTCACGTATACGGTGCTGGGCGGCGTCGCGGATGGCGGCCGACCCTGGCAGTTGTTCGATCTCGCGGCGGACCCGTGGGAACTGAAGAATCTGCTGGTGGAGCCGGGGTGGGAATCGGAGGCCGCGCGGCAACATGCCCTCCTGCGCGAGCGCCTGATCGCCACCGACGACCACTATGTGCTCGCGCCCGCATTCGGGGTGCCGGGGCTGAACATGGTGCGGGCTGACGCCAAGTAGGCGGGGCTGTTTGTCGGTATGTTCCTGTACGTGCGCTTCATACCGGAGCGAACTGTCGAAGGGGGAACTACCGTGGTGCCGGGTGTGGGGGCGGCCGGAGCGCGGAGGCGGGCGTGTACTCTTGTGCGCCGACATCGGGCGCGGCACCTGCAAACGCGTCGTTGACGCCGGGGATCGGCGTCGCGCGATCGACCATCGGGCTGCCCGCCCGCAGACGGAAGTCTCCACCCTTGGGATTCATCCAGCCGGGGCTGATGGACCAGCCGTGCCGCTCCTGATGTGATGCGAGTTGAAAGGCGCGAAAGGTGCGACAGGGCTCTCCCCGCCACCAGCCAAACATGGGGCCGCCACCGCCGAAGCAGTTGTCATAATCAAAGTCGATCGAGCCCGCTGCCGCCTTGTCGTAGAAGCCATATGCGGCGCCCACATACAGGTTGTTGCGCGACATGACGTTGGTCCAGGTGCTTCTGGAGGCATGGAAGACGAAGGCGGGTTGTCCGGGCACATCCGAGAACATGGTGTTGTGGTACAGATAGACGTGCTGGGTGAGGGTGGGTCTTCCACAGTTAAACTTGACCGGGATGCGTCCGTCCTGCCCGAGCGATGGGGATGGTCCCAGCTGGTTACGCATGATGTAGGTTGGGCCCGGCGCGCTGGGCGCCACGGAGACGCAGGAGCGCACGTCATCCATGCGGTTGCCGTAGATGCGCACGTTGGTGCCGAAGCCATCGGCTTCGATCGCATCGTCGGCACACGCGATGAAGCGGTTGTCATACACATCCATGCTGCGGGTTGCGCCGCGGGCCTGCTCGGCGTAGAGGCTGGCCCCGTCGAACATGTTCGAGAAGATGTTGCCGCGCACGACATTGCCCACGGCGGCCTCGTCGCGGCTCAGGACGACCACGCCGCCCATTTCGTAGCTGCCGTTGCCCTCCTTGACTGACTGCCACGGCCAGTGCCCGATGGGCGCTTCCGTGAAGAACGACTGCTGGATCACATTGCCCGAGGCGCCGTGCCGAAGTGTGATTCCCGGCCCGACCTGCCGGAAGCGGCACTGCTCAATCCGATTCGAGTGCGCCCCGTCAAGGCTGATCCCGCAATGATCCTGCTTGTAGCCGATGTGGGCGAATTCGAGGCCGACGATGTGCACGAACGCAACACCCGCGGCGAGCGTCAGGCCGGCGGAATGCGCGGGGATGGTGATCGCGTGCCCGCCGGGATCGCCGCGCGCGGGCAGGCGCACATAGAGATACTCGCCATCCGCCACAAAGCCTCCGGCCTGCCCCCAGCGCCCGTCGCGCAAGTCGTCGTAGCGCGGGTAGCCGAACAGCTGCTCCCCGTCCGCATACGCATTGGCCGGGGTGAAGGAGCAGGGACTGCGGTAGATCCCGCGCCGGGAGTCGTGCAGTTCCCACTGCGGCGCAAAGCTGCTGGCGGTGGCGTCGATCACCGGGTATTCGCCCGGCGCGCTGCGGATGACGATGGGCTGCTCCGCGGTCCCGGACTGGGTCACGCTCAAGTCCCCCTCGTGGTAGCAGCCGCCGTGCAGCAGGAGCGTGACGCCGGGGCGCAACTCCTGCAGCGCGCGCCGCAGGGACTGAAAGGCCTGGGAGGCCGTGCCGCCGTCATTGCGATCGTCGCCTTGGGTGGGATCCACATGGAACACCGGCCCGTCCGGGGTGGGGACCTGGTCCTCGCGCGTGGCGAGGGCGATCACCTGGTTGGAGTCGGCGCCGGGGAAGTCGAGGCGCAGTTCGTAACGGGTTCCGGGTTTGAGGTTGAACGCGCTGCCGGCGAAGCGTGTTGTGGACAGGCGGGAGAGCGGATGCCCGGCGCGAAATGCACCTCCGCCCGCCGCGCGCAGTTGCAGGCCGACCTGCAAGTCCGCGGGCGCCGCCGCGTCAAAATTCACCTCGAGGCTGATGTTCTCGAAGGTGGCGTCGGCGACGATTGTCGGCGCCGGCGTGGTCCCTGCGGTGGCGCCGCCCAGGGCCGCCAGCCAAAGGCCGCCTCCCGTTACCAGCCACGCGATTCCAGCATGTTGGATCCCCACGCAACTCTCCCATCGCCCTGCGGTGGCGTTGAGCCTATCAAACGGCGGGTCGTTCGTGTAGACAGGAATAGGCGGCGCATGACTTGCTGGACGCGGCGCCGGCAGACGCGGTACTCTACGCTCCGTCCCATGGATCTCGTCTTTTCATTCGACAGCGAAGATTTCCTGACGCCGGAGGCGGCGGACGCGGAGAAATGGTGGGCGGAGTTGTTGACCGCGCGCGGCGTCACCGGGTCCTTCCAACTGGTGGCCGAGTTGGTGCGATCGCTGCAGCGGCGTGGACGGGGGGATGTCATCGAGGCGTTCGCCCGGCACGAGATCGGCTACCACTCCAATTTGCATTCGGTGCCGCCGAGCATACCCGAGCGCATCGAGGGGTTGGCGTTTGGCGAGGGCATCGACGCGGTTTTGCGAACCGAGGCGGACGGGCTGGCGTTGCTGGTGGAGACCTTTGGACGGGTTCCCGTGACCTACTGCTCGCCCGGGGACTCCTGGACACCGGCGACACTGGTTGCGATGGCCATGAGCGGAGTCAAAGGATTCTGCAACACGCGCATCGGGGAAGGCAACGCGCCCTATTGGTATTGCGGGGCGCTGGTGTTCAACTACGACCTCTGCCTGGATCACTTTTTCGAACGGGATGATGACGCGTTCCTGCGAGCATTCGATGCCATGGCCGAGTCGATTCAGCAGGCTGGCGGTGGGCACATCGTTGTCTACACGCATCCCACGCGCCTGGTGACCTCGGCATACTGGGATCGGATTTTCTACCAGGCGAAGGCGGTGCCCCTCGTGGAGCGCTGTCCGGCGCCGCTGCGACCGCACGCGGAGGTGGCCGCGATTCAGGCGCGGTGCACGCGCCTGCTCGACCGCTTGCTGGCGCGGCGGGATCTGACTCCGACGACCTATTCGGCGCTGTACGCGAAGCATGCGGTGAACCGGATGGACCTTGCCGCCATCATGGATCGCGCGGGCCTCGCCCCGGGTGAAGAGGGGCGGCTGGTCGAGGTTCGCCCCGGCGGGACCTCGTATCTGAGCGCCGACGATCTGGCGGCTTTCGTGTATCGCTGGCCGCTCTACCGGGAAGGCTTCACGGGCGAACGCATTCTCGAGCACGCGCAGCAGCTCGCGTGGACATCCGCTCCGGCGCGGCGAGCTTGCATTTCCTAGCCCGCTCGGCAGAATGTGCGCCCACACAAGGAGATCGACATGTCGTATTCGCTCAGCGCCAAGGATCGCCGATTTTATCTCGACCGAGCATTGAAGGCGGCGGACTGGTTCGTGAATGTGCAGATCACGCACCCGAAGAACTGGTTCGGGGACAAGAATCGTTTTCCGTACTACTACAACATGAAGGTGAAGCAGAAGGTGCCGGGGTTGAACTGGACCCACGGGCGCGCGCTCTTCGTGCTGGCGGATGCGTACAAGATCACCGGGAAGAAGGCCTACGACGAGGCGGCGACGCGCGGGGCGTACTACATTGCGGCGCTGCAGGTGATGGATCCGGCGTTCAAGCAGGCGCACGGCACGATCAAGGAAGAGATTCCGGCGATCTGGCACAGCGGGATTCTGGATGCGGCGCAGGCGGCGTCGGGCCTGATCATGCTGGGGCAGGTGGGCGGCAACCAGGAGTGGCTGCGGCGCGGGACAGCCTTCTGCGACTGCATGTTGCGGCACTACAAGAAGGGCGTCGGGCTGCCGAACTGGATCACGATTTATCCGAAGGAAGAGGTGCGCTACCTGCCGGCGGGGACCTCGACCATTTCGCTGGCCTCGGAGATTCCGCTGTGGCACCAGTACCGGCTGACGGGCGATAAGCGCTATCTGCCCCCGGTGCTGAATGCGGCGGACATGATCCTGCAGGCGCAGCGCGCGGATGGCGGCATCAACTTCGTGCGGCAGCTCAAGGACGGCCGTAAAATTGTGGGGGCGAATCATCATTGGGGATTTGGCGAAGGGATCGATCGTTACCTGCTGCGCAACGACGACGGGATCGTGGTCATCGTGCTGGCGGCGTACATGGCGACGAAGAAGAAGAAGTACCTGGACGCGATGGTGCGGTACATGGAGTGGATCGTGGCGAATGGTCCGAACGAGCGGCCGTTCAATGCGTTCGGGGTGCAGGCGAACAACGTGCTCGACATCAGCCATGTGTCGGGCGTGGACCGCAGCGCCTGGGTGCTGGACAATCTCCAGAAGCATTGCCTGGACCTGCAGGTGATCGGGTCGAAGGACTCCAATGCCGAGGGTGGCTTCCGCGGGGAAGACGAGGAAGGCGAGGGCGGGGTCTTCGGCGGCAAGTCGCTGGACTACGTGGTCACGCGCACGACCTGCTACATGGCGGGCACGTTGTTCCGACTTTCGGGCAAGGGCACCGGCACGGGCTTCAGCACGTTCGGGCTGGATAAGGTGAAGGTGGTCTGAGCGCCTTACGCGAACGGGTTGGCGACGACAACGCCGGCGTAAAACTGTCCGGCGTTCAGGTCCTCGGAGAGGATGCGATCGCAGCCGTGGCTTTCCGCAGCAGCCACAATGGCGGCATCCCAGAAGGCGATGCCGTATAGGCTGTGAAGTTCGACGGCCCGCTTGACGAGCGCCGGCGTTTGCGGCACCACCTGCAAATGCTCCAGCAGCGCCAGTTGGCGTAAGACGACATCCTGGCGCTGTCCCAGTTTGCCGAGGGCCACGTTCGCGTATTCCTGCAGCACTTGCGTGGAGACGACGCCATTGCCTGAGCGAATCGCGTCTCCGAGCAGGGTCAGCGCGCGCTTCTGCTTGGCGAGATCGCGGCCATCATTGGCGTAAACCACGACGTTCGAATCGATGAAATCCAGGCCCATGCACACTCCCGCATTCGTTGCGCCACATCCTGTTCTTCTGAGCAGAATTGCCAACTACGAAACTCGCGAAAAGCGCGAAAGACAGTCCTGCCCGTTCAGATGCAGGCCTTGTTTCGCGTACTTTCGTGTGTTTCGCGGTTACTCTGATTTGGCTGTGGCTGGGGGCCGCGCTGGGCCTCTTCACGGCTGAAGCGGAAACCCGCCGGCGAATGGCCCGCGTGGTCTCTGGCATTGCGCATGAACTCCTCGGCGACTCGGCCACGGTCCTCGTGGGCGGTCAGGCTCTTCAGGAAATCCCGCACCAACTGATTTACAGAAGTCCCGTGCTGCCGTGCATATTCACGAGTGCGTTTCACGGTATCGTCGTCGGCTGCCAGCGTGATGTTCATGGCGAAACACCCCCCTTACGCAAACCATTGTGCACGTATGTGTAGGCTGTGTCAATAGGCCTGTGCTGTACCAAAATAGGCGGCTAACGAGAGGCGCCCCATGAGTACGGCCCTGTTGACACGGCTCAGCCGGAGGCTTCGCCCTACCTCGCATCCGCACGTAATGCGTGATGATGCGTGGGTAGGGCGAAGCCTCTGGCTGAGCCGCATCCGAGGGGGCGATTGTGCGCATCGGCGGCTCGGGCCAGAACCGTTAGCCGCACCCTTGGGGTTGTAAGTCGTGGCAGTCGGTCAGGCCGGTCGATCACGCTCCGTCGGCATGTCGGCTGCCTTTGTGGCGGCGGCGGTAGGTGCCGGGGGTGCAGCCGAAGAGGCGCAGGAATGCGCGGTCGAGATGGCTTTCGTGGGCGAAGTCCCAATCGGCGGCGATGGCCTTGATGGGGGTGTCGGTCAGGCTGAGATCCTGGGCGACGCCATTCAGCCGGCAGCGCAAGCCGAACTTGGCGAACGAGGTGCCCATTTCTTTTTGGAAGCGGCGGCTGAACTGATCGATGGGGATGCCGAGGCTCTCGGCCATGGTGGCGGTGGTGAGCAGGCGGCGGGATTGCATGGCTTGGTTGGCGGCCAGCAGGATGGCGCTATCCCGCTCCCGGTGGTGGTGGGGTAGTTCCCCGGTGGTCGTCTTGTTCATCAGCGCGAGCAAGATCTCCATCAGGAGCAACTGGACGCGGATTTCGCCCGTATCGGTGCGCGTGTGCACGGCTTCCGCGAAGCGCCGGCCGAGGGCCAGCATGGATTCCCGTTGTGCGGGCGGCACGCGCCCGCGTTCCGTCGGTTGCGCCTGGAACGGGGCCAACCAGTCGATGGGGGCGCTTGCCGGGAGGCGCGTATCCGCAAGCAGCCCCCGTCTGAAGACGAGGAAGACCAGGTCGCAGGGGGCATGGACGACCTGATAGCCGTGGGGTTCGAAGGCATCGTGGAGCCAGACGTCGCCGGGCGCGAGGTCGCGTTTGACCGGGCCCCAGAAGCGGCGCACGCGGCCCTTCAGCACCATGCCGAATTCCAGGTCGTCGTGGACATCGAACCAGGGGTGGCGATCCAGCGGCTTGTTCACGCGGATGTCGCCCGTCATGGGGGCGCTATCGGAAAGGTGGAAGTCGTAGCGGGTCAGGGTCGTGTGGGCTGGCTGGGTACGCGTGCGCATCTCAGTGCGGTATTATGCTGGAAATGTCTGATTGTGCAAGTGCAGGCCCTCGCCAATGGGGGTGGGAAAGGTTAAAATCTGACAGTATATGCAGACGGCGTTCCGAGTTCCCGGGCTGATAGTGGCTGTGGCGATGGGCCTGTTCGCAGGGGCGGGGCATTCGTCCGGAGACGAGGCTCTTTGCGAGAACTTCGATGCCTGGACCGCGAGCGCGTATTGGGAAACCCGGGCGCACTCCAACGGCTGGCGCATTGTCGATGCGCAGATTGGGCCGGTGCGTGGTTGGTCGCCGCCGTATTCGGCGCCGCATGCCGCGTACCTGCGCGGCACGAATGCCACGGCATGGGTGCAGTCGCCGTGGCTGACGAACGGTGCAGAGGCGGTGAGTGTCTGGACGAAGCGGCATCCGTCCGGCATCGGCACGGGCATGCTGCGGATCGACGTTTCCGCCGACCTGACCAACTGGATTCCCGTCGCCACGTTGACGGTTACCAACGACGCGTGGTTGGTGCAGACCAACATGGTGGGCCTCTATCAGCCCGGCGCGGTGCGTTTTGTTCAACTTGGCGCCGACCCTGCGACGCTGAGTGTGGCGCTCGACGATCTGGCGCTCTATCCGATCCTGCCTGTGGTTCCCGTGGATCCGCTGCGCACGGCGGCGCGGCAGCTCGGCCCCAGCACCCGGCGCTCGCCCCTGACGATTTCTGAAATCATGTTTCACCCGCCGCCGCGCGGGGATGGGCAGACGCTGGAGTTTGTCGAGATCTTCAACACCGAACCGGTGTCGCACGACCTATCGAATTTCCGCCTGTCCGGTGACGTGGAGTATAGTTTCCCGAGCAACTGCACGCTGGCGGCGCGGGGGTATGTGGTGGTGGCGCGCGATCCGGCGGCGGTGCAATCGGTTTACGCCATCGGCAACGTGCTGGGGCCGTACACCAATGGCCTGCCGAACGCCGGCGGCACGGTGCGGCTACGCAATGCGCAGGGCGCCATCCTGGCGGACGTGACGTACGCGACCGAGGCACCCTGGCCGGTGGCGGCGGATGGGGCGGGGCATTCGCTGTGGCTGAACCGGCCGGACTATGGCGAGCAGGATGTTCGTGCGTGGTCGGCCAGTTCGCGGGTCGGCGGTTCGCCGGGGACACCCGATCCCGAGTATCGTGACCGTCTCGATGGGCTGATGATCAATGAGTTCCTGGCCCACACGGACTTGCCCGCGGTGGATTTCATCGAACTGTACAATGCGAGCACCCAGGCGCTCGATCTCACCGGGTGCGCGTTAAGCGACACGGTTGATGCCGACAAATACACATTTCCGGCGGGCACCATCCTGCCGCCGGGCGGGTATCTGCTCCGAAGGCAGGATGAGGTGGGTTTTTCGTTGAGCAGCCACGGCGACGAGATCGTGTTGCGGAATGCCGCCCGGACGCGCGTGCTTGACGCCGTGCGCTTCGGCGCGCAGGCCAACGGCGTGGCGAGCGGACGCGAGCCGGATGGCGCCCCCGATGTTCGCGCGTTGCGGCAACCGACCCCGGGCACGACCAATGCGCCGCGGTGGCTGCCCGATGTCATCATCAACGAACTCATGTATGCGCCGATATCGGGCTTGGATGTGGACGAGTATATTGAGCTCTTCAACCGGGGCACCCAGACGGTGGACTTGAGTGGGTGGCGATTTCAGGCGGCGGTGGACTTCGCGTTTCCGACGGGCACCACGCTCGGGGCAGGGGCGTATCTCGTGGTGGCCAAGTCATCAGCGAACTTGCTCGCGCGCTACCCACAACTGAATCCCGGCAACGTGATCGGCGACTATCGCGGGCAGCTTTCGGACCGCGGCGAGCGACTGGTGCTGGCGAAGCCGGACGATCCGGACCTGCCGTTCGAGGATTTTGTGATTGTGGACGAGGTTACCTATGCGGATGGGTGGGGGGCGTGGGCCGACGGCGGCGGGAGCAGTCTCGAGCTGATCGATTCGCGCAGCGACAACGATCTTGGTCCGAATTGGGCCGCCAGCGACGAAACGCAAAAGGCGCCCTGGACCACGGTCGTCTACACGGGGCGGGTGGACAACGGGCTCGGCTCCATCAGTGAGTTGCAGATCATCGGTCTGCAGGAGGGCGAGTTCCTGTTGGATAATGTCGAACTGGTGCGCGAGGGCGAGACCCTCAACCGCATCGGCAACTCCGGGTTTGAGAGCGGGCTCTCCGGCTGGTCCTTGCGCGGCAACCACGTGCGTTCCGCGCTGCGGACCACGGAGGGGTTTGCCGGCGCCAACTCGCTGCACGTGCGTGCCAGCGATCGGGGGGACATCACCTACACCGGTTCCGCCTGGACGTTCTACAACCAGGTGGCGACGGCGCTGTCACCGCCACCGGCGGTCAACGAGCGCTTCACGCTGCGTGCCCAGGCGCGCTGGCTGTGCGGCTACCCGCACATGCTGCTGGGGCTGCAGGGGTTCTGGCTGGAGGCCGCGGGCCGTCTGGCACTGCCCCCCAATCTTGGGACGCCGGGACTGCCCAACAGCCGGCGGCTGTCCAATGCGCCCCCGGCGATCCGCGAGGTGCAGCATGCTCCGCTGCTCCCGGCCGCCGGCCAGCCCGTGACGGTGGAAGCGCGCCTGGATGACTCCGATGGCATCGCCGCCGCGTGGCTTGCCTACCGCCTGGATCCCGTGACCAACCGGACCGCCGTTCCAATGGTCCACGAGGGGGGCGGCCGCTACGTGGGCACGATCCCCGGTCAAGTCAGCGGGGCGCTGGTGGCGTTCACCGTGGGAGCCACCGACGCGAACGCCGCACCCGCCAGCGGTGGTTTTCCGCGCGACGCCGGCCGCGAGTGCCTCGTCCGCGTCGGCGACAGCCCCTCCAGCGGCGTGTTCGGTGGCTATCGGCTGTGGCTGACCGCCACCAACCAAACGCTGTGGGACACGCGTCTGACCCACGACAACGAACCGATCGATCTCACCCTCGTGGTGGATGGGGCGCGTGCGATTTACAATGGCGGGGGTCACTACCGAGGTGGCTGGCGGACCAACAACGGTCCGGCGGGGTCCCGCATGTGCGCGTACAACCTGGACGTGCCGAAGGCCGAGCGGGTGATGGGCGACAACGAGATCAAGTTGGACATGACCGGCCACGCCAATGAGGATCCCACCCGTCAGGCCGAGCGGTTTTCATTCTGGCTGGCGCGCCAGCTTGGCCGCCCGTACTCGAATCTGCGGCTGGTCAACGTCCGCGTGAATGGCGTTCTGCGCCAACCCCTGCACGACTACCAGGTTCCGAGCCAGGACTTCGTGGAGAGTTGGTACCCAGGGGAGACGGATCCGCCGATCTTCAAGCAAGAGACAGCGGATGCCCTCACGCTCATGGTCAGCGATGGCGGCGCGTACAAGCAGGCGCGCTATCGCGACATCTGGCGCCCGCGCCAACCGAAGACGCCCTCGGACGATTTAGGCGCTGTATACGCGCGCGTGGCGGCCTTCAATCTACCCTACGGCGACGCGTACCGGGCGCGCACGGCGGCGCTTGCGGATCTGGAGAGCTGGGTGGGGTACTTCGGCGTCAATCACCTGCTGGAGAACATCGACAGCTGGGGTTACGATTTGCACCACAACGTGTTTGTGTACCTGTCCCGCACGCGCCCCGGCCCGGCGTTTCTGCAGGACACGGACTTTTCCATGTACACGCGGTACACGACGGCGGCGCATCACGATCCGTTCTTCAACGACGATCCGGTGACCGCGCGGCTGTTTGACTACCCGCCGTTCCGCCGGGCCTACTGGCGCCTGCTCAAGGAGGCCGTGCTTGGGCCGATGCTGCCCGGCCGCTACAACCCAGTGTTCGACGAACTGGATGCCGCCATGACGGCCAACGGAATGTCGCACGACAGCCCCGCGACCTTGAAAGCGTGGCTGGCGAACCGGCGTGCGTACTTGCTGCCGCTGCTCGCGACGGTCGAGGCGCCCTTCGCGATCGCGAGCAATGGCGGCTTGGACTTCTCGACGAATGCGCCGCGCTCCACGCTGGCCGGCACGGCGCCCGTCGAGGTCGCGGAGATCCGCATCAATGGAGAGCGCTACGCGTTGGACTTTCCTGCCGTCACGGAGTGGACCGCGGTGGTGCCGCTGCAAGTCGGGGCCAATGCGCTGACGGTGCAGGGTTTTGACCGCTTCGGGCGGCTGGTTGGTATGGACGCGATCACGGTGACCGCCACGGTGCCGCCGCCCGACCCCGCGGGCTGGGTCGTCATCAGCGAGATCATGTATCACGCGCCCGTCGAGCATGCGGACTTCGTGGAGATTTTCAATCGGTCGCCCAGCGACACATTCAATCTTTCCGGTGCGCGGGTGAATGGGCTCGATTTCGTCTTCCCGTCCGGCAGTTTCATCGGTCCGCGCGCATCGCGTGTGGTTGCGGAGAACCTGACGGCGTACACGCTGCTCTACACCAACGCCGAGGCGGTGATCGGAGTGTACGATGGCGAACTGGATAACGGGGGCGAGACCCTGACCCTGCAAGTCCCGGGGGTCGCGAGCAACACGTGGCTCGATATCGACAGCGTGCGCTACGACGACGATCCGCCCTGGCCAGCGGAAGCGGCGGGGCAGGGACAGTCCCTGCAGTTGCTTGACCCCGACCAGGACAACGACCGTGCCGGTAACTGGGGCGTGGCCTCGCCGACACCGGCCGCCACCTGGCAGTTCTGCAGCGTGACCGGCGCGGTTAACCATACGCACCCTTCGTTGTTGGCCGCGGCTGCATTGAGCCTGTATCTGCAATCGCCGGGCCATTTGCGCGTGGACGACGTGATGCTGGTCACGGGGGCGGTGGCCGGTGTCGGCGCGAACCTGCTCGCCGACGGCGGCTTTGAGGGTGCATGGGGCGGCCCGTGGTCCGCGCGCGGCAATCACAGCGGAAGCTTTGTGACGGCCACCAATGTGCACGCCGGCAGCGGCGCGCTACAGATGATCTCCATCGGCGTGGGCGGTACGCCCTCCAACGGCGTGGTGCAGAGCCGCCCCCTCACCGGCATGGCCGGTACCACGCTGACCTTGAGCTACTGGTGTCTCGAATCCTACAGCTCGGCCACCTTCACGATGCAGCTCAGCGCCAGCAGTCTCGTGTCCAGCCACGGGGTCGCGCCGGCGCCCGTGGCCGGTCCGGCGGCCGCCACTCCCGGCAGCACCAACTCCATCGCCGCCGAGCTGCCGTCTTTCCCCGCGTTGTGGATCGCCGAGCTGATGGCCTCCAATCGCACGGCCACAGTGGACAACGCCGGCGACGCCGATCCCTGGCTCGAACTTTTCAATGTGGATACCAACGCCGTGGCGTTGAGCGAGTATTTTCTCAGCAACGACTATGGGGATCTGCGCCGCTGGGCGTTCCCCACCGGTGTCGTGATCGGCGCCGGCGAACGCCTGCTCGTCTGGCTGGATGGCGAAGCCGGCGAAGGCACGACGACGGCACCGCACACCAGTTTTTCCATTCACAGCGTTGGCGGCAGCGTCGTGCTTGCGCGCGGCCTTCCAGACCGAACCGTGGTGATCGACGCGATGGACTATGGCCCGCTGGAGCCGGACACGTCCTATGGGTCGTACCCGGACGCGGATCCGCACAGCCGCCAGGTGTTCCACCATCCGAGCCCCGGCCAGGCGAACGCGCCGCTCTCCATCATGCCCGCGCTGCGGATCAACGAATGGCTCGCTGACAACAGCGCCTCCCTGGCCGATCCCGCCGATGGTCGCTTCCAGGATTGGTTCGAACTGCACAATCCGGCCGGCGATCGCGTGCACCTCGGCGGCTTTCGGGTCAATGACCGGTCGGCTTTCAGCAATGCCTTTGTGATTCCCGGCGGCACCTGGATCGACCCCAATGGCTTTCTTCTGATGTGGGCGGACAACCAGACCGATCAGAACCAGCCCGGCCGCGACCTGCATGTGAGCTTTTCGTTGAACAAAGACGGCGAGGTGCTGGCCCTCTTTGCGCCGGACGGCACGCTGGTGGACGCGATGGCGTTCGGCGAGCAGGGGGAGGACCAGACGCAGGGACGCTGGCCGGACGGGGTGGGGGAGGCGCGGACACTGTGGTGGCCGACGCCGGGCGCGACCAACGTGATGCTGCGCATGGCGGAGGTCAGCGTCAACGCGCCGGCGTTCGTGCTGGACTGGCCGGCGCGGCCGGGCAAGGCCTACCTCGTGGAGTACGGTGACGCCCTGACCGGTACGGTTTGGGACGTGGCCGGCATCGTGATGGCCACCAATTCCGTGGCGAGCTTTTGGGATACCAATGCGGTGGGCCGATCGCGGGGGTTTTACCGGTTGACGGAGTTGCCGTGAGGATTGAAGGTGGGGAGTGGGAGGCGGGTCGGGCGACCCGCCCTACGGGGGCGTGCGAGTGATGGGTGGCGATGCGAAGTGAGGCGTAGCGCGGGTTGCCAACCCGCGGTGCTGGCGGGGGCAGGCGCGTTTGACGAGAACGGGGGGGGAGACATGTCGCTAACGAAGCAGGAGCGGGATCAGTTTCAGAACGAGGGGTATGTCGTCAAGGCGGGGGTGTACGACGAGGCGGCGATGGCGCCGATCCGGCGCGCGATCACGGCGGTGATTGACCGCGAAGCGGTGCAGCTTCAGGCGGCGGGCAGGCTCGGGCGGCTGTGCTGCGAGGCGCCGTTCGAGACCCGGCTGGCGGAGATTGCCGCCGTGTCGCTGGACGCCGCCAGCGCCATCGGCTCGGTGCTGGTCGGCAAGATGGGCGGTGGGTTTCGGGGCCCCGAGATGTTCGACATGCTGACGCATGCGCCCCTACTGTCCTGCATCGAGTCGCTGATCGGGCCGGAGATCATCGGTTCGTCGGTATACCGCATCCGTCCCAAACTGCCGAACAATGCCCGCGGCGAAGTTCCCTGGCATCAGGACTCCGGCTATTTTCTGAAGCACTGCGACCAGTTCATGATTGTGACCTGCTGGGTGCCACTGGTGGATGCCACCCTGGACAATGGCTGCCTGTATGTGATTCCGGGTGCCCACCGCGACGGCATCTACCGCCACTACAGCGGAGGACACGGCGGCTTTCTCGAAATTCCGGCCGAAGACCTGCCACCCGGCGCGATCCCGCTGGAGATGCCGGCTGGGGCGGTGCTCTTCATGACGAACCTCACGCCGCACGCCTCGTTTGCCAACCGCACGGCCGGCGTGCGTTGGAGCCTGGATCTGCGCTACCAGAGTCCGGACGCCCCGAACAACGTGAATGAAGCGCCCGAGAGCTACACGCCCGAGCGCGACCCCGTGACCATGGCCTGCTTTCCGCCCGAGGCGGATTTCGTGATTCGGTCCCCGTCCAACCCGGCGCGCGAGGTGCGCACGGCGGCACAGTTTCACGCGTTGCGCGAGCGCTACGAATTGGCCCAGCCCTTCATGCCGGGGCGCGGCTGGACGCGGCTGGCGGAGCGCGCCGCGGGCCGTTGAGGGGAGGCGGGTCGGGCGACCCGCCCTACGGGGAATGATGATGGAATCGCCTGTTGGGCGAATGACGGTCGTGTTGATCGTGTGGATGGCCTGCCTTGGGGTGGGTTGGGCGCAGAGCGTGCGCTATGTCGATACGGCGGCCATGGGAAGCCATGACGGCACGTCGTGGCCCAACGCGTACACGAATCTTGCCGAGGCACTGGCGGCGACCGGGGGCGGCACGAACTTGTGGGTTGCCGCCGGAACGTACGCCCACGGGGTGCCCTTTCCAATGAAGAGTGGCTTGGGGCTCTACGGCGGCTTCACCGTTGGTATGAGCCAGTTGAGCGAGCGCGATTGGGACGACTATCCCACGCTGCTGGATGGCCAGGGCGCGCGCACGGTGATCAGCGGGGCGAACAACGCGATCCTGGATGGGTTCGTGATCACCAACGGGGCGGCGGCGGCCGGCGCGGGGATGGTGAACAACGACGTGGCGCCGACGGTGCGTCACTGCGTGTTTGCCAACAACGCGGCGGGGGCCACGGGTGGCGGGGCGGTCTACAACAACGGCGAGGCGGCGGACGCGGTGTTCATCGCCTGCACGTTCCGTGACAACACGGCCAGCGGTTACGGCGGCGCGGTGTTGAACTACTCGGCGGACCCGGTATTCACGGATTGCACATTTACGCAGAACCGCTCCACTGGAAGCGTGGGCGGCAGCATGGCCAGCGAGGGCACGTACTCGTTGTTGGAAACGATCACGCTGACGGGCTGCACGTTCACATCCAACCGCGCGGCGGGCGCGGGGGGGGCGATCCACAGTCCGAACGCGAACACGCTGGCGATCAGCAATTGCGTCTTCACGGCCAACCGCTCGGATCAGGACGGGGGCGCGCTGTACGTCAATAACAACACGCTGGCGATACGCGACAGCCGCTTCGTGGGCAACGTGGCGAACTCGGCGGGTGTCCTTTACAACTACTCGACGAGCAAGGGGATGTTGCAGGGCTGTGTGTTTGTGGGCAACCAGGCGACGAACGGCACGGGTGGGGCCTACTACAGTTACGGGGGCACGGGATCGCTGACCAACCGCGACTGTACATTTGCCGGCAACTCGGCGTGGAGTTCATCGCCTGGGCTGTTTGGCGGGAGCGGCGGGGCGTTGAGTTGCATGGGCGACAATTCGGTTTACGAGGGATGCGTGTTCAGCGCGAACCGCGCGGCGGGGGCGGGGGGCGTATTTGGCCGGGGTTACTGGGACGGCGATCCGGCGTGGGTGCTGCGGCGCTGCACGGTGGTGGGCAACGAAAGCGGAGCGACCGGCGGCGGGGTGTACTATGGCGTGGGTCCTGCCGGGGGCGGCCCGCGCTTCGAGAACAGCGTGCTGGCCGGCAATGTGTCGGCCGTCGGCGGCGGGGTGGTGGCCTTCCCGAGCGAGAGCGCGTCGGGCTTCCAGGCGCTGCACTGCACGTTCAGCGGCAACCGGGCGACGACGAGCGGCGGAGCGGCGCTGATTGGCAGCGCGACTGCGTACCTGACCAACAACATCTTCTGGGGCAACGCCGCCGCGACGGGTGCGGAGATTCACCAGCAGATCGCGAACCGAGCCATCGTCGGCTACAGCGATGTGCAAGGCGGCTGGGCGGGGCTGGGCGGGAACAACATCAGCGCCGATCCGCTGTTCGTCGGCGCGGTGGTCACGGGCGCGTGGGCGGCGGTGGGGGCATACGATGCGGGGCTGGGGCAGACGGCGTTGCGGGACGCGGCGGCGCCGTGGTACGTCAACGAGTACGCGGGGCTGACGGTCAACCCGAGCACGAACCAATGGCTGCAGTTCGCCATTGCCTCCAACACGGTGGACACACTGTACGTGTGGGGCGACGCGACGCGCAACCGGACGAACGGCGTGGTGGCGGCGGCCGGGGGGTGCTATCGCCTTCACGACTACCGCCTGGGCGCGGGAAGTCCGTGCCTGGAGCTGGGGCTGAACCTAGCGGTTGGCAGCGACCTGGCGGGTACGGTGCGCCCCCAGCCGGCGGGCGGCACGAGCGACATGGGGGCGTACGAATTCGCCGTGGACGCGGAGGCGCCGGAGGCGGTTAGCGGGCTGACGGCGACGCCCTCGGCGAATACGATTCGTTTCCTGTGGGCCAATCCGACCAATCGCGACATGCAGGGGGTGCTGGTGTTGCGGCGCGCGGGCGAAGCGCCAGCGGGGATGCCGACGGACGGCGTGCGCTACACGACCAACGACATGATTGGCGGGGACGCCGTGGTGTTTGTGGGACGGGGAAGCCGATGGTACGACACGGGCGTGGTCAACGGCACGGCGTACCACTACGCCTTCTTCGCGTTCGACGAGGTACCGAACTATTCCGTGGGGGCCGGGATCAGCGCCATGCCCATCGCGGACGGCGCGGCGCCGGGCGCGGTCAGCGGGCTGGCGGCGCAGGGCGGGGTGCGGCAGATTGCGCTGAGCTGGACCCACCCACCGGAGGCGGACTTCGAGGCGGTGCTGATCGCGCGGCGGGTGGGTTCGACGCCGACGGGCGCGCCGCAGGCGGGGAGGGCGTACGCGATCGGCGAGGCGGTCGGCGATGGGGAAGTCGTGTACACTGGCTGGGGCAGCGATTTCGCGCCCGGCGCGGCCACCGGCTGGACGGACGCCGGGCTGCAACGCGGCGCGCCCTATGGCTATCGGGTGTTTGCGCGGGACCTGATCCTGAACTATTCCGCGGGTGCCGACGCGTTCGCGACCACCGATTCCGAAGGCGCCGCAACGCCGGTCATCGAGAACGACGCCGCCACAAACCTGCTGAGCGAATCGATATACCTCAATGGCACGCTCTTCTCCACCGGGGCTTCGCCCACGGAGGTGTGGGCGTTCTGGGGCGGTGCGGATGGCGGGACCGACACGGGGCGCTGGGAACACGCGATCGGTTTCGGAGTTATGCAACCGGGGACGATTAGCCTGAAATTGACGGGCCTGACCGCCGACCGGGAGTACGGCTATCGATTCCAGGCGACGAATGTGGCGGGCGCGGCCTGGGCGCCGCGGACGGAGCCGTTTCTGACCGCCTTCGACGCCGCGGCGGCACCGGCGGGGTTGGTGGCGCGGGTGCGTGGGGGGGATCGGATCGACCTGGCCTGGACGGACCACGCGCGTACGGAGAGCGGATTCATGATCGAGCGTACGTTCGATCTGACGAACTGGGTGGCGGTGGGACAGACGGGGCGCGACGTGGTGAGTTTCAGCCACACGGGTCTGACGGCCAACACCCTGCATCACTACCGGGTGCAGGCGACCAACGCGGTGCATGCCTCGGCCTACACGGCGGTGGCGAGCGGTCGCACGCTGGGCGCGCTTTCGGTGGCGGATAGCTTTTCCTGGGATGCCCAGGCGGCGGACGACAACTGGAGCAGCGGGGCCAACTGGCTGCC
>CAZWQJ010000006.1:0-45789 GCA_964635825.1 uncultured Victivallales bacterium
CGAGGTGGTGTTGGTCGCGTGCACGGTCTGGTCGGCGCCGGTGATATCGCTGAAGTCGGCCACGGGCAGCCAGGTGTCCGCGATGATGTTGGAGTTGGCTTCGAGTCGATAGTGGCGGATGCGCGCGTCGTAGCCCTCGCCGACGGCCGCGAGAGCCAGCCAGTCCACGACTGCGGCGAGGCCGATGGTCTGGATGCGCAGGGCGGGGTGGCTGTCGATGTCGGCGGGATCGGTGCCGGCCACGTACTCGCCCCAGTTGTCGAAGCCGTCGTTGTCCCAGTCGTCGGTGGGGGCGCCGCCGGGCAAGCCCTCGGCGCCGAACTGGTCGATGGCCCACGAGACGTACGGGGGGATATTCGTGGACGGGGTCGCGACACCGCCGGGCGTGGGCAGGTAGGTTGCCGACCAGTTGGCGGGATCGCTGCCAGGACGGGCGACATACAGGCGCTGCAGCGGGGAGCCGCCACCGTCTGCGCCGGATGGCCAGGGGGACTGGTCCGCGTAGAGCACCTCATCGACGACGGCCCACGCGAGCGAGTCTCCCGGGGCGTCCGGGGCCACGCCACGCTCCAGCGCGACCCGCTCGGCGCTGTTGGCCAGCTTGCCGCTGTAGGGGCCCAGCAGGCGGATGGGGCCATTGGTCAGGGCGTAGGTGCTGACGAACACCTGCAGGGCTGCCGCGTTGGTGACGGGGTCGAAGGGAACGAGTACGAGTCGCTCGCCAGCGGCCAGCACCTGGTTGGTCGGCAGGGCAAAGGCGATGCCGCCATCGATTCGCCAGGGGCCGACCTCCGCGTTCCAGAGGGGAATGGCGGTGGCGGTGGGGTTGTACAGTTCGACGTATTCGACCGTGGTGTTGTCCGTGGTGGCGCCGGGCGCGGGAGCCGGATGGTACATGAGTTCATCGATGACCGGCGCCGCGATGGCCCCGGCATTGGCGGCGTTCGCGGTGGGTGGCGCCAGCGCTCGCCACCAATCGTCGCCATCGGGATGGCGCCCCCAGGCGACCTCGTTCTCCTGCCCCTTGAAGGCGACGCAGTCGACGATGCGATCGTTGGTGGTGCCCGGCAGGTGAGAGAGGTAGAGCGCTTCGCCAGCCTTGTTGATTCCGAAGCCGCTCGTGATGGGATTGTGGAAGTGCTCCACTTCGCTGAACAGGATCCATCCACCCGCGGCCGCGGTTGCCCCGGATGGAATCGCCCACTTGCGCAGATCACCGGCATCGTCGCTCAAGAACCAATTCGTGAGCGTAAGCCCCTGGCCGCTGGTGTTGAACAACTCGATGGCATCGTTGGAGTCGTACTCCGGCCGCAGGGCATTCGTGTAATCGGTGTGGGCGATGATCTCGTTGAGGAGCAACGCGCGCGGGGGCGAGGGGTCGGTGCGGCCGGGCGAGCCGCCGAGGTAGGTGCTG
The DNA here is from genome assembly GCA_964635825.1 of uncultured Victivallales bacterium. GTDB lineage: Bacteria > Verrucomicrobiota > Kiritimatiellia > UBA8416 > JAIOPI01 > CAZWQJ01. Next base: position 1,415 of record CAZWQJ010000006.1, read on the forward strand.
GCGCGCCAATTGCCGCCATAGTCCAACGCGCCGGCGGCCTGGTTGGCGAGGGCGAGCGGAACCAGCGAATGGCCGGCCCCGGCCGCCGCCAGCGGCCAGCCGCGGCTGTTGCGATAGGCGAAGGCCGAAATGGCGCTGCCGGCGGTGGCCGTCTTGAGCGTCAGTTGTTCGCCGCCATTGTTCAGGCTGCCGCTGTAGGGGCCCACGATCGGAACCGCGTCCGCCAGGCCGTAGTGATTCCGGAAGGTGCGGAAGTTGTCGGTGGCGGCGGCCTGCACCAGGAGCAGGTAGCCCTGTGGCGCGATCACGGTCCCGGCCGGCAGCGTGTAGGTAATTCCCGCGGTGAAGGTGGCGCCGCCGACCTCCAGCACCATGTTCGTACTCGTGTTACGAAGTTCAATAAATTCATACGCGCTTCCGGCGGGCGGGTCGACCATGAGTTCCGTGATGCGCAGGGAGGCCACCATGGCCGCAGCCTGATCCGGTTCGATGGCGGTGAACGCGACCGGGTCGGACCAGCGGCTCCAGCGGCCGGTATCGTCCTGCATCCGCACGCGCAGGCGGTAGCGGTGGCCGACGCGCGCGACGTCGTTCGGCAACGTCACGGTCGGGGTGAAATTGGTCAGGAGGCCACTGGTCCAGACGGCCTCGATTTCGTAGTAGCCGGGGGCGGAGGGATTGTAGGCCGGGGCGGCCGGGTCGGTGATTTCGCCGAGGCGCCACTCCATGGCGGCGAAGGTGTTGCTGCCCTGCGGGTCGCGGAAGGACGAGCAGAGGAAGGCCAGGTTGTTCACGGGGAAAGTGCCGGCTGCCGCCGAGGCCAGCGGCGTCAGCGGGATGGCGCTGTCGGCCGCCACCGGATCGAGGATGCTGGTGGCGCGCGCGGCCAGGTAGTCGCGCATCTTCTTGGCCATGCCGGGGAAATCGCGCGTCGGGACGGCGGCATAGAAGCGCCCGTGGCCGGCTTTGCCGACGTTGCAGTAGGCCGAATTGATCATGACCGGGTTGTAGTCCCACTGCGCGCGGTCGGCGTCCACGATGGACGGCCCGTTGGAGTTCCAGATGAGGCCGGCGTACTCATTGATCAGGCGCCAGCCTTCGTCGGTATTGATGAGCAGGTCGCGCAGTTCGCGCACGCGGTTGCGGTAGTCCAGCGCAATGTCCGCGTGGGTCAGGGCGCCGTTCTCGCGGAAGGGTTCGTCGCCGTGCGCGAACATGTTGTCGGCCCAGGTCAAATCGAGATCCCAGGGCAGGAGCATGGCATGGGGTGACACCCCGTAGGCGTTGGTGATCGGGGTCGGGTCGAAGTAGTAATAGTAGTTCTTGGTGCCCAGATCGTAGTGGTGAATCGTATCGAGGATCGTGCGGTAGCCGTAGTAGGCCTCGAGGTTCACATTCAGGCGCCACCAGTTGTTGCTGGGGGTGGTATTCATGACGGCGTTCAAGTTGTTCACGTCGGATTTGTCGGCGACGGAATAGCGCCCCTGGTGGCTCTGGTCGGGGCCGCCCTCCCATTTGTAGGTGTTGCCGTCCGGCAGATGGTGCTCGTCCAGCCATTGCCCATCAAGTTGTTCGATCGCGAGGTAGAGGCCCCAGAAGTCGCTGTCATACTGGGTGGGGCCCGTCTCCGCGGCGTCGTCGACGATGCGCAAGGTCAGCCAATGGGTTTTTGAGCTGGGGGTGCCGGTCAGGTTGAACAGGCGGAAGCCGACGGCCTCGAACAGGCCCTGCTCGCCGCGGTGGTTGAAGTCTCCCTGCTGGATGCAGGCGCTGAGGTTGAGGTTGTCGTGGGCCTCGCCGTAGGCGCGCCCATAATCGTCGTGGGCCTCCAGGTAGTGGCCACGATTGAAGGAAAACTTCCACATGTTCTTGCCCATGGAGTAGCGCCAGATGCCGCCGCGTGCGCGAAAGCCGATGTGATCGTAGACGACGCCGTCGTAGACCATGGCGCCGGTCCAGAGGTAGGCGTCGCCGGTGTACTTGTCGATCCAGGTGGCGTGTTCGACGTCATCGCGCGTGGCCAGCAGGTGGTAGGCGGGGACGCTGCCCATTACGCCGGCGTCGAAGGCCACCGGCGCGGTGACGCCGGGTTGCGCGGCGGCGGTCCACGCGGGGAGTCCGTTGTAAACGAAGTAGGCAAAATTGGGTTGGGGATCATCGGCATAGGGGACGCGAAGGCTGTTGCCGGGGGTGTCGAGGGCGGTGATGCGGTAGCGCACGAGGCGCCGGTGGGTTTGCAGGACGGCCGGCACCTGCACCGTGTAGAGGCTGTCGCCGGCCAGCGTGTCCCCGTTGGCGCCATCGTCGTGCATGGCATAGTTCGTCCAGTTGTTCGTGTAGGCCGCATCGAAGTGGCGGATGTAGCTGCCCGGGTTGACCGTCTGTACCTGCAGGGTCACGGCGCCGATGCCATCCGCGTCGGTGACCTTGGCACGGATGGTGACGACTTGTCCGGCGGTGGGCTGCTTCGGGGTGTGCTCCACTTGGCGGATCATCGGAGGCACCTGGGGCAGCGTGGTCCAGATGGCATTGGAGGACGCGGGGCTGGGGAGGGCCGAGCGCCAGGCGCCGCCGAGGTTGTTGTCGAGGGCGGGGTTGATCAACTGCAGAGAGCGTCCCGGCGCATCGCCGACGGTGGGCCAGGGGAAGCCCATCCCGTAACTGACTTCGTCCACCTTCTCGCCAAGGCCGTTGCGCAGGACGAGGTTGTCGCCTCCGCTCTTGAGCGAGCCGAGGAAGGGCCCCAGCGCGGCCCGCTGGAACTTGTTGCTGCAGGCCACCGGGTTCTCCGCCGCCACCGCGTAGCCACGCGGCCCGATGAACGTGCCGGCCGGGAACGTGAAATCGATTCCCGACGTGAATTGCCAGCCCGACAGCTCCACGGTCTGCGTGCCGGTATTGAACAGCTCGACAAACTTCACCAGCTCCGCGTTGAGGTCCGGCGCGCTGTGGATTTCGTTGATGACGAGCCCGCTGCCGCCGGCGGGCGTGTAGGTGATCGCGATGAGGTTCGGTTGCAGCAGCAGATCGCCGCTGCCCGGGCGGTTGGATCCGTTGAGCACGCGGACGGCCAGGACGTTGGTGCCTGTGTGCAGGAGATCCAGGCGGGAGGTCAGATCGAACTCCTGGAAGTCGGCCACGGTGTCGTCGAGGCGCTGGGTGGTGGCGAGGGAGTTGTAGAGCGGCGCGGCGGGGGCATTGACGGCGGCCACCGGTTGCCCATTGAGATAGGCGATGAAGCCGTCGTCGAACTGCACGCGCAACGTGAGCACATTGGCCGTGGTTGCGTTGGTGAGGGAGAAGGGCCAGCGGGCATAGACGGCGGTGGTTCCGGCGGGGACGGTGGTCTGCAGCCAATTGGTCAGCACGCCGGCCGGAGACTGGTAGCCGATGGCACTGGTGCCCGCCGTCCACGCGGCATCGTTGAAGCCCTGGTCCGCGGTCCAGCTGGTGCCCAGCGCGTCGCTGGTTGGGATCCAATATCGGCAGGAGGCGAACAGCGGCACGAGCTGCTCGCGCGCGACTTCATCGCCCGGTGCGACCAGCGCCTGCAGCGCCAGCACGGCCGCCGCCCAACGCCCCCACGCTATGGTTCGCCTTCGCAAGGAATTCCCTCGTGGCGGGGCACAGCCATCCCGGATGCCCGCGACTCATCATACCCGCCAGTATTATGAGGCTGGTGTGAGGGGGCACTCAACGAGATTCCGGCGCCTGTGACCTAAAAGGGAGCACCGGCGCCTTGGTGTATCGATGCGGAGAGCGGCTCACCCGGAGGGTTCGCCCCACCCCGAGCATACCGACCCAGGCCGGAACGGCTCACCCGCGGTGGGCGAGGAGGTGATCGAAGTAGCGGTCGAGCATGGCCTCGGGGATATTGGGGGGCAGGTGATTGCCCACCGAGAGGATGGCGCCGCGGCAGTCTGCGAGGCGTGCAAACGTGCGGTCCAGATCGCGCTGCACGGCATCCCAGTTGTCGAAGGTGAGATCGCGGCAGTCCACGCCGCTGCCCACGAGGCAGGTGGTCTTGCCGAAGCGGTCAACGGCGGTGCCGAAGTCATTGCACGGCTCGAAGATGAGCCCATCGGCGCCGGCGGCGACGATGTCCTCCATGAACATTTCGAAGTTGCCATCGGAGCAGAAGAGGACCTTCTTGCCGGCGGCATGAATGGGCTTCCAGAGTTCGGCGTAGCGCGGGATGATCACGCGGCGATAGAAGCGCGGGTCCATGAAGGGGCCGGCGGTCCAGACGAAATCGTCGTGTTGGATCACCGCCTCGACGCTGGTCTGTGCCCAGGCCTTCATGTGGAAGAGGGTGCGGCGGAAGAAGCTGTCGAGCACGCGCTCCATCTTGTCCTGCTCGGCGGCGGCGACCAGCAGCATGTCCCAGCCGAAGGCGGCGATGGCGCCGGAGACGATGGTCTTGTAGTAGCCGCCGGTCGTGAGCTGGTTGGGGTACCGCACGCGCGCCTTCTGAATCGATTCCTCGTAGGCGCGAACCTGCTCGTCCGCGTCCGGCAGGCCGTACTCCGCCACCGCATCGAACGCCCAAACCTCCTCGGGGGTTTCGAAGGGCGATTGCGCGGCCAGGCGCTGGTCGCTGCCGTCGGCGGCGTAGACCGCGTGCCCCATGTCCGTCACGCGCCCGGTCTTGGCCCAGTCGACGAGGCCGTCGTTTGTGCTCCAGAGAAAGTCGAAGCCGAAGTGTTCGTAGGCGAGGCGGATCAGGTCGGGATCGTCCGTCGCGCGTCCGCAGCGTCGGGCGAGGTAGGGCCGGTGGTACTCCAGGCTGTACTCCGTGTGTGCCCAGTTCGTGGCGCCTTTGAGGTTGATACTGTCCAGTGCGCGTTGTTTGCTCATCGTTGTCTTCCGGCGACGGCTCGCGGGGCCGCGCGCGCTCCACTTCGCGTATGTGCATTCCAGCCGAGGCGCACGGCCGCGAGCCGCTGCGCCATCGCTCTGACCATCCGGCTCGGCTCAGCCTCGCCCTCCAGGACCTTGTTCCAAGGTCTCTCACGCCAGGTGGAGGGCGATCTGCGCCGAGCCGTTGGGTACGAACCGGATACTAGCCGCGCACGGCCTCATAAGCTCGCCGGCCGCGCACCATCAGGCCCAGTTGGTTCTCCTTTTTCGCCTCCGCTGCACGCTTCTCCGCCTCGGCGCGGTTCTGCGTGCCGGTGGCGTTGACCACAATATAGTCATCCGCGCGACGATAGCGATGAATGAACACCGGTCGCGCCTGCGTCGAGTTGTTCTCGGGCGAGCCGTGGATGGTATTCACGTGGAAGAAGATGGCGTCGCCGGCCTTGCCCTCGATGGCCACCGCCTTCTCGAAACTCCAGATGCTGGGGTCCAAGCCCAGGTGGGAGAAGGTGTCGACATGGCGCAGGATGCCGAGTTTGTGGGAGCCGGGCACGACGTGCAGGGCACCGCGCTGCACGTTGGTGTCCACGCAATAGCTCAGCACGCCGCAGGGGCCCTCATACTTGTGCTCGAAGTAGGAGGCGTCCTGGTGCAGCAGCTTCGGATGACCGCCGCAGGGCTCCTTGTACAAGCATTGCCCGTTCAGAAAGAGTTCCACGTTAGGTCCCAGGATGGCCTCGGCCACATCGAGCATCTGCGGATCCATGGCGGAGCGGAAGAAGGCGGCGCTGTGCATGTAGCCGCAGGCCAGAACCATGATCTGCTTGTCGCGAGCGAAGCCGGCGGGCGCCGGCAGCCAGAGGGTGCCGTCGGGCGTCGTCCAGCCTTCGCGCACGACCTTGGCCTGGTCGACCAGGCTGATGGCGGTCTTGGCGGCGGCCTCGATGTCGCGGTTGATGGCCTCCGCGAAGGGGCGCATCAGGCCGCGCACCACCAGGGCCCCGTACTCGCGATAGATGGCGGCGGCGCGCTTTGGGTCCAGCGTCGCGGCGTCCAACTCCAAATCCTGCACGGACACGCTTGGCAAGGTCACACCTGTCGTTCCCATTTCGGCCTCCTCCTGTTCACCCGAACCAACCCTGAGCAGAGGCTACCGCAGCGGGCGTCATCGCGCTAGCCATGGCCCCGCGCATTATGTATCCTTTTCCGCGATGGCCTTGGATCTGCACGATCGTTACCGCGGCGACAATCTGCGCGATCAGCTCTTTGTGCGGGTGTTCACGGTGGCCTGTGTGACGATCGGGCGCACGTGGAATTCGCGCGATGTCTGCAGCGGCTACTGGAGGCTGTACGGGAACGAGAGAGCGGGGGCCATGCTGTTGCTTCCGGATGGGGGGCGGCACGTGCTGACGGCGGGGCGGGTGCACCTCGTGCCGGCGGGCGTGCGGTTCACGTGCCACAACACGCTGTCGGTGCGGCACCACTACCTCCATTTCGATCTGATCGGTGAAGCGGCCGCCCGCATCCGGCGACTATTCACAAAACCGCTTGTGCTGCAGCCGGACGCACGCCTGGAGGCGCTGGTGCGCGAGTTGCCGGGGGTGGGGCCGCCCGAGGTGGTGCTGTGCCGGGCGAAGGCGGCGGCCTATGCGGCGCTGGGGGCGGCGCTGGCGGGACTGCCGGCGGGGGCCCTGGCGGCACTGAGCGTGCCGAGCCCGGTCGCCGCCGCCGTGCGGCATATCGACGACCACCTGGGCGAGAACCTGACCAACCGCGATCTTGCGGCGCGGTGCCACCTCAGCGAAGACCACTTTGGGCGCGTGTTCCGGTCGCGGATGGGGCAGACCCCGGCGCAGTACGTGATCGAGCGGCGCGTGGCGGCCGCCACCCAGGCGCTGGCGTTCACGGCGGACAGCATTGAGCAGATTGCCGAGCGCCTCGGGTTCGCCAACCGCTTTCACTTCACGCGCATGTTCACCCGGCGCATGGGCATCGCCCCTGCGGCGTATCGCCGTCAGGGGCAGGTATAACAGCCGCTGAAAACTCCGGACGGACCGGACGGAGCCGGTCCCTCCATCGGAAATCCCCGTGCCGGCGTCATCCGTGTCGGCCGGGTTCTCAGGCCTCGGCGGCGCGGGCCAGTTGGCGGATCAGGCGGCTGAAGATCAGGCGGTGAATTGGATAGAGGCTGTACCAGTAGGCAATTCCTGCAAGACCGCGTGGTTCAAAGAATGCGGTTTGGGTGAGCAGGGTCTGGCCGTCGTCACGCGGCGCCACGCGGTATTCGAGCCAAGCCCGGCCCGGGACGCGCATCTCGGCGCGCAGGCGGATCAGGCGATCCGATTCCACGGCTTCGACGCGCCAGAAATCGAGGGCGTCGCCCACGCGCAAGCGGTTTGGGTCGCGCCGGCCGCGCCGCATGCCGACGCCCCCGAGCAGACGGTCCACCGCGCCGCGCAGTCGCCAGGCCCAGTTCATCGTCAGCCAGCCGCGATCGCCGCCGAGTTGGGCCATGGTGCGGTAGACGGTCGCCATGGGTGCGGCCACGGCACGCTGGCGACGCTCGATGATCATGCCTTCACTTGAGAGCAGGGCGACCGGCGCCGGGCCGGCGGTGCTCGAGGCCAGCGCATCCGTCCAGGACGTCTCCACCCCGTGCGCGTCGAGCTTGTCGAGTGCAACCCGAAGGGCCGCGGCGTAATCCATGCAGACGATGCCCGGAAAGAGTTGCCGGGCATCATCGGTGCGCACGATGACCTCGTTGCCGAGGCCCTTGATCAGGGGGCGGGCGATGGCGGACGGAATCGGCGTGACGAGGTGCACCCAGTAGGAGGAGAGCCGCGGGGTCAGAAGCGGCACCTGGAGCAGGCGGCGATGCAGACCGCGCGCCCGGGCATAGCCCAGCATCATGTCGGCGTAGGTGATGACGTCGCGTCCGCCGATTTCGATGGTACGCCCGGTGCTGGCGGGGGTATCGAGGGCGGCGACCAGGTAGTCGAGCACGTTGCGGATGGCGATGGGCTGGATGCGCGTGTAGACCCAACGCGGGCAGACCATGACGGGGAGCCGCTCGGTGAGGTAGCGCACGAGTTCGAAGGAGAGGCTGCCCGAGCCGACAATGACGGCGGCGCGGAATTCGGTGACCGGCACCCCTGCCTCCCGCAGGGCCGCACCGGTATCCTGGCGCGAGCGCAGGTGCGGAGAAAGCGCGGCGTTGGGATCCCCAAGGCCGCCGAGATACAGGATTCGCTGAACGCCGGCGGCGCGTGCGGCCTCCGAGCATTGACGAGCGGCCTGGATGTCGCGCGCGATAAAGCCGTGACCGCCGCCCATGCTGTGGACCAGGTAGACGACCGCGTCCATGTCGCGCATGGCGGCCGGCAGTGAGGCCGTGTCGAGCACATCGCCCTGCACGATTTCGACCTGGTCCACCCAGGGGCGGCCCTGAAGCCGCGCGGCATCGCGCACCAGGCATCGCACCCGGTGGCCGGCCGCGAGCAGCCGCGGCACGAGCCGTCCCCCCACATAGCCGGTGGCGCCTGTCACCAGGATGCTCCGCGGGGTCGTGCGCAAGCGCTCAGCCGGAACTGTGTGATTTCGCACGGTCTTCCCTTCTTGCATGTATCGTGCAGGAGTGAGCGATCTTACCAGATATGGCCCTCCTCCGACGATGCCCCTTGTGTGTGGCGGTCGCGGTCTGGTAGCGTGCCGCGCTTCGGTGCGGTCGGGCGCCGGCGGGGGTGGGGGCGATGAGTAGTCGATTTACGGATGGGTTGAATGCCGAGCAGTGCAAGGCAGTGCTGACCACAAGAGGTCCGCTGCTGGTGCTGGCCGGTGCGGGCACGGGCAAGACGCGTGTCATCACCCATCGCATCGCGCACATGCTGGCGGAAGGCGTCCCGGCGCGCGCGGTGCTGGCAATGACCTTCACGAACAAGGCCGCCACCGAGATGCGGGAGCGCATCGCCAAGCTGGTGCCCAAGGGGCGCGGCGACGACCTCACGGTCGGGACGTTCCACTCCTTCTGTGTGCGCGCGTTGCGACAGTACGGCGAACGCGTCGGGGTCCGCCGCAATTTCGCCATCTGCGATGCCGACGACCAGCTGATGGCCATCAAGCAGGCCCTGCGTGAGTTGCAGATTCCGGAGACGGCGATGCAGCCGCGGCAGTGTTTGAGCCGCGTGTCACTGTTGAAGAACCGGCTGGTGGACCCGGCGGCCTGCCTCGCGGCGGACAACGAGTTTGAGGCGAACATCGGCCGCGCCTACCAGCGCTACAACGCCGGCCTGCGCGCGAGCGGCGTCCTGGATTTCGACGATCTGCTGCTCTTCATGGTGAAACTGCTGGAAGATCCGGCGACGCTGGCCGAGTTCCGCGAGCGTTTTCGCTATCTGTGCGTGGACGAGTACCAGGACACGAACGGTCCGCAGTACGAGATCGTCCGCCAGATTGGCGGGGGCCACCGCAATGTCTGCGTCGTGGGGGATGACGACCAATCGATCTACGGCTGGCGCGGCGCCGATGTTTCCAAGATCCTGAACTTCGAGAAGGATTTTCCGAATGCGACGGTGGTGCGGCTGGAGACGAACTACCGCTCGACCGCGCAGATTCTGAAGGGTGCCAACGCGGTTATCCGCAACAACACCTCGCGGCATGAGAAAACGCTGCGATCGGCGCTGGGCGACGGCCAGGCGATTGCGGTGCGGCGCGTGCGGGACGAGGAGGTGGAGGCGCAATACGTGGTGGAGGACATCCTGCGGCGGGTGCGGGAGGCGCGCAAGCCGCTGGGCGAGTTCGCGATTCTGTTCCGCACGGCGGTGCAGCCGCGCCCGTTCGAAATGCAGCTGCGCCAGCACAGCGTGCCGTACACGCTCGTGGGCGGCATGTCCTTTTTCGACCGCAAGGAAGTGCGCGACGTGCTGGCGTTCCTGCGGCTGGTGGCCAACCCGGCCGACGAACTTTCCCTGCTGCGCGTGATCAACACGCCGCCGCGTGGCATCGGCGGCACGTCTGTCGATCGGATGCTGGCGGTGGCGGCGGAGCAGCGCCTGCCGCTGGCGGACGTCATTGCGCGCGCCAGCGAGTTTCCGACCCTGCCGGCGTCGTCGATGGCGGCGGCGCAGGAGTTGATGCGCACGCTCGCGGCGCAGCAGGGCCTGCAGGCTGGCAAGGATCTGGTCGCGCTCGTGCAGCAGGTGGTGCGCGCGGTGAATTACCAGGAGGAAGTCCGGCGCTGCTACCCCGATGCCCCCACGCGCGCCAAGCGTTGGGAGGCGGTCACCGAAATCATGAACATGGCCGAGGTGCATGTGCGCTTCCGCGCCGACGCCACCCTCGCCACGTTTCTGGAAGATGTCACCCTCAACGCGAATGACGACCGCGACGAGCCCGAATCGCGCGACGACAAGCTGACGCTGATGACGCTGCACTCCGCCAAGGGGCTTGAATTCGGCGAGGTCTATCTGGTCGGGATGGAGGAGGGGTATCTGCCCCACAGCAAGTCGATCGAGGATGGCAACGTCGACGAGGAGCGCCGCCTGGCGTACGTGGGGATCACGCGCGCGAAGGAGCGCCTCACGATTTCCTACGCCGAGACCCGCGCGCGCTACGGTCAGCGCGTGACGGTGGTGCCCTCGCGCTTTCTCTACGAGATGCACGGCCAGCAACCGCCTGCGGCGGCGCCCGCCCCGGCCGCCCCCGTCGCCGAACAACGCGCGTCCCCCGCCAGACAACCTGCCGCCGGCCGGAAGAAACCGGCAAAGAAGGGGAAGCCCGGCGCCCGCGCGGAGACGATCAAGCGCCCGACGCCCAGACTCCGCCCACTGGACCCCGACAAGTTCCTGTCCTGAGGCGGACCATGCACCCCGTGAGGCGGTGATTGTGCGGGAGGCGGGCTGGGGGTAGGATGGCGGGCGTGGATACCACCCACAGTGCCAGCCCGCCGCCCTTCGCGCCGACCACCGGCCTTCCGGGACTGGATGTCGTGCTGAGCGGTGTAGCCCGCGGCGACAACATCGTCTGGCAAATCCAGACCATTGGCGACTACCGAGCCCTGGTGACGCCCTACGCGGCGGCGGCGCGAGCGGCCCGCCGACGGCTGATCTATTTCCGCTTTGCCGACCACCCCGCGCTCGTCTCGGCCGCGGATGGGGCGGAGCTCCACCATCCTCGTCCGGGTGATGGGTTTGAAGCCTTCGTGGATCAGGTGCACCGTGTGATCGAGGAGGCGGGGCGCGAGACCATGTATGTCTTCGACTGCCTGTCCGCACTGGCCGAGGCTTGGCAGTCCGACCAGATGCTCGGGCACTTCTTTCGCCTCACCTGCCCGCGCCTGTTCGATCTGGAGACGGTGACGTACTTCGGCATTTACCGCAACACGCACATGCGCGAATCGGTGCGCATGATCACCGACACCACGCAGTTCCTGCTGGACGTCTTTCGCTGCCGCGAGCGCCTGTACATCCGGCCGATCAAGGTGCAGCACCGCTCCAGCGCGGCGATGAATCTCATTCACGCTTGGGAAGGGGAGACGTTCCGGCCGGTTTCAGACAGCGCGACGGTTTGCGAGATTCTGGCGGGTGCGGAGTGGTCCGGCCTGGAGGCGGACACGCATCTGGGGTACTGGCGGCGGATGTTTGATGGCGCGCGCGCGCTGGCGGCGGCTCGGCGCGCCGGACGCGCGCAACCGGAGGAGGAGGCGCGCCGCTGCGGCGAGCTGAGCCGGCTGGTCTTCACGGCGGACCCGGCGATGCAGCGGCTGATCGGGCGCTACCTGGATGCCGACGATCTGCTGGCGGTGCGCGACCGGATGATCGGCAATGGAGCCATCGGGGGCAAGAGCGTGGGCATGCTGCTCGCCCGCGCGATCCTGCGGCGCGAGGAGCCGGAACTGGCGCCGCGCCTCGAAGCGCACGACTCCTTCTATGTCGGCTCGCTCGTCTTCCACTCGTTTCTGGTTCGCAATGGCCTCTGGTGGATCCGGCGCCGCCAGCGCGATCCGGCCACCTTCCTGACGCAATTGGACGAGGCGCGCGAGCGCGTGCTGGCCGGCCATTTCCCGGCGGACGTCATCGGGCAGTTTGAGGCGATGCTGGACTACTTTGGCGAGTGGCCGTTCATCGTGCGCTCGAGTTCCCTGCTGGAGGATCACTACGGCAACGCCTTTGCCGGGCAGTACGACAGCGTGTTCTGCGTCAATCAGGGGCCGCGCGACCAGCGCCTGGCGAGCCTGCTGGACGCGGTGCGGCAGGTCTACGCGAGCACGCTCAGCGAGAAGGCGCTGCGCTACCGGGAGCGGCGCGGGCTGCTGGATCGCGACGAGCAGATGGCGCTGCTGATCATGCGCGTCTCGGGAACCTCGAGCGGGCGCTACTTCCATCCGCATGCGGCGGGGGTGGGGCTGTCGGTGAATCCGTATCCGTGGAATCCGCGCATCGACCGGCGGGCGGGCGTGGTGCGCCTGGTGGCCGGGCTTGGCACCCGCGCCGTGGACCGCACCGATGACGACTACACGCGGCTGGTGGCACTCAACGCGCCGGAGCTGCGGCCCGAATCGAATTTTGGGGCCATCGCGAAGTACGCGCAGCGGCGGATGGATGCCTTGGATCTGGAGGGGAACCGGCTGGTGTCCGGATATCTGGATCAGATCGTGGGCGACCGGCCGGACTTCCCGGCGGACTACCTGGTCGCGCGTGAGCGGCCGGAGTCGCCGCCGGTGCTGACGTTCGACGGCTTGCTGGAGCGGACGCCGTTTGTGTCGGACCTGCGCCGGATCCTGGGCCGCCTGCACGCCGCCTACGACTACCCGGTGGAGATCGAGTTCGCGCTGAATTTCCCCCCGGATGGCGCGTACCGGTTCAACCTGCTGCAATGCCGTCCGATGCAGGTGCGCGGGTTCGAGGGCGGGACCACGGCGGCGGCTCCGTCGCCTGCAGCTCCGCGCCTCGTGGTCTGCGAAGGCGCGGTGATCGGCCCGAGCCGCGTGCTGCCGATCACGCGGCTGGTGTACGTGGTGCCGCCGCGCTACGCCGAACTTGGCCAGGGCGAGCGCTACGAGGTCGCGCGCCTGATCGGCAAGATCAACCAGGCGAGCCGCGACGCCACGCTGCTGCTCATGGGGCCCGGCCGCTGGGGCACGCGCGATCCCTGGCTGGGCATCCCGGTGTGCTTTGCCGAAATCAACCACGTGGCCGCGCTCGGCGAGATTGTGGCCATGCGCGACAACCTGATCCCCGATGTGTCCCTCGGCACCCACTTCATCAACGAACTGGTCGAGATGGACATGCTCTATTTCGCCCTGTTCCCCAACCAGCCCGGGACGCGCATCGAGGACGCGCTCCTGCGGCAGGCGCCCAACCGCCTGACTGACCGGGTTGCCGGCGCGGCGCGCTGGGCGGAGGTCGTGCGGGTGATCGAGCCGCCGCCGGGCGCGATCACCCTCTACGCGGATGCCGAGCAGCAGCGCGTGACGGTCACCGGCTCCGTGGTGTAGAGCCTGACGGCCACCACGAAGAACACGAAGGGCACGAAGTGGGGCGTCCCCTGCTTCGTGCCCTCGCTTTATCGGCGCGACGCGTCCTGCCGGCTCAGACGAGCCCCTGCTCCAGCATGGCGTCGGCGACTTTGACGAATCCGGCGATGTTGGCGCCCATCACATAGTTCTCGGGGTGGCCGTACTCCGTCGCGGCCTTGCGCACGGCGGCGTGAATGCGGATCATAATGTCGTGCAGGCGCGTGTCGACTTCCGCGCGGGTCCAGGACAGGCGCATGGAGTTCTGGCTCATCTCGAGGCCGGAGGTGGCCACGCCGCCCGCGTTGGCGGCCTTGCCCGGGCCGTACATGATCTTGGCGGCCACGAACGTCTCCACGGCCCCCGGCGTGCTGGGCATGTTCGCGCCCTCGGCCACCAGCGTGCAGCCGTTCTTCAGCAGGGTCGCGGCGTCGTCGCCGTCGATCTCGTTCTGCGTGGCACCAGGGAAGGCGCAGGTGCAGGGGATGGACCACGGCCGCTGGCCGGCGCGGTAGTCGGCGCCAAATTGGTCCGCATATTCCTTGATGCGGCCGCGGCGCACATTCTTGAGTTCCATCAACCAGGCGAGTTTTTCTTCGGTCACGCCGTCCTTGTCAAACACGGTGCCGTTTGAGTCGGAGAACGAGACGACCTTGGCCCCCAGCTGAATCAGCTTCTCGGCCGTGTACTGGGCGACATTGCCCGAACCGGACAGCACGCAGACCTTGCCGGCCAGATCCTGATGGCGCGTCTTCAGCATTTCCTGGGCGAAGTAGACCGCGCCGTAGCCGGTCGCTTCCGGCCGGATGAGCGATCCGCCCCAGCCGAGGCCCTTGCCGGTGAGCACGCCGGTGAACTGATTGCGCAGGCGCTTGTACTGGCCGAACAAGAATCCGATTTCGCGGCCGCCCACGCCGATGTCGCCGGCGGGGACGTCGGTGTCCGCGTCAATATGGCGGAATAATTCGGTCATAAAACTCTGGCAGAAGCGCATGACCTCGTCATCCGATTTGCCCTTGGGGTCGAAATCGGAGCCGCCCTTGCCGCCGCCCATCGGGAGTGTGGTGAGGGAGTTCTTGAAGACCTGCTCGAAGCCGAGGAACTTCAGGATGCTGAGGTTGACGCTGGGGTGGAAGCGCAGGCCGCCCTTGTAGGGGCCGATGGCGCTGCTGAACTGCACGCGGAAGCCGCGGTTGACCTGCACGCGGCGCTGGTCATCCTGCCAGGGCACGCGGAACAGGAGGATCCGCTCCGGTTCGACGACGCGCTCGAGCACGGCCGCGTCCACATAGCGCCGGTGGCGCTGCAGCACGGGCTCCAGCGATTCCAGCACTTCCGTCACCGCCTGCAGAAACTCGGGCTCCCCCGCGTTCCGCCGCGTAACCGTCTCCAGTGTCTTCGCGATCAGGCTCATGCGTGCGTCCCTTTCCATTTCCCCGGTTACCCGCGCCCGGCCACCTTGGTCGGGCATGACGGCGTTCCCCGGTTTGTTAAATACGGCACCTAATAGCCATAACGTGAGGGAGTGGAGTTTGATTTGAAATAACAATTGCGCTCATTGGTGGAGAAATGTCTTTGTCCTATACGGCATAAGTGCCGTATATGTGCGTATGCGTGCCAGTAGGGATTCGGCGAATTGTGGGGTGGACTTGAGCGGGTTGGGTGTGCAAACGGCCACGGGATACGGCTTCCATGAGTGACGGGGCCCAGGTCCGGCAATCGATCTTGCGGGCGTTGCAGGAGGCGGGCGGGCCCTGTGGTGCCTCGGTGCTGGCGCGGGCGGTGGCGGCGGATGGTATCGACTTGAGCGCGCGCGCGGTTCGCGCCTACCTGCTGCGGCTGGATCGGGAAGGGCTGACGGTGACGGTGAGCCGCCGCCTGGGGCGCACGTTGACGCCGCGCGGCCTCGAGGAGCTTGCGCGCGCGAACGTGATGGAGAAGATCGGGTTCGTGGCGGCGCGGGTGGACGATCTGGGCTACCGGATGAATTTCGATCCGCGCAGCGGCGAGGGGACGGTGGTGGCCAACCTCGCGTTGATCGACGAGACGGACTTCCATCGTGCGGCGCCGCTGATGGCCCCCGTGTTTGCCCGCCGCCTGGGGATGGGAACGCGGCTGGCGCTGGCGCGTGGCGGCGAGACGCTGGCGGGGGTGAAGATCCCGGTGGGGATGGTGGGCTTGGGCACGGTGTGCAGCGTCACGGTGAATGGGATCCTGCTCAAGCGCGGCATTCCCACCGTGTCGCGCTTCGGAGGATTGGTGGAGCTGAAGGGCGGCCAGCCGACGCGGTTTGTGGATCTGATCGAGTACCGCGGCACCACCAGCGATCCGCTGGAGCTGCTGATCCAGGCGGGCCGGACGATGGTGCGCGAGGCGGCGGCCACGGGAGCGGGCGTGGTGGGGGCCAGCCTGCGCGAGGTTCCCACCGCGGCGCTGGAAGAGGTTCTGCGCGTGCGGCGCGAGATGGGCAGCCGCGACATGCCGGCGATCCTGGCGGTGGGGCGCCCGAGTCGGCCGCTGCTGGATGTGCCGATCGCCGAGGGACGCACGGGGCTGCTGGTGATCGCCGGCTTGAATCCCATCGCCGCCATCCACGAAGCCGGCGTGCGCGTGCGCATTGCCTCCCTGAACGGGTTGGAGGATTACACCCGCTTCCTGCCTT
The DNA here is from genome assembly GCA_964635825.1 of uncultured Victivallales bacterium. Classification (GTDB taxonomy): domain Bacteria; phylum Verrucomicrobiota; class Kiritimatiellia; order UBA8416; family JAIOPI01; genus CAZWQJ01. The sequence continues at coordinate 17,446 of CAZWQJ010000006.1, forward strand.
ATCGCGACGCCACGCTGCGCAGCCGCCGGGAGAGCCCGTTGATTGATTAATGGAGCGGTCCACACCCATGGAGAAGACGACATGCAGAAGAAGGCCAAGCCCGCGCTGAACGTATTTAAGACGGACCGCCGCATTCGCCTCGGCATCTGGGGGCTGGGGCGCGGCATGAGCTTCTACCGCACCTGCCGCGCGCTCAACATCGATGTGGTGGCGGGCTGCGACTTCAATGCCCACATGCGCGACCACTTCCTGGCGGCGAACCCGGGAGCGACGGTGACCGCCGACGCGGACGCCTTTCTGGCGCAGGATTTTGACGCGGTGCTGCTGGCCACCTTCTGCCCGGCGCATGCCGCGGACGCCATCCGTTGCCTGGAGGCGGGCAAGCATGTGTTGAGCGAGGTGACGGCGTTTCACACCTTGGCCGAAGGCGTGCGCCTGGTCGAGGCGGTGGAGCGCAGCGGCAAGGTCTACAACCTGGCGGAGAACTACCCGTGGACTCCGACCAACTCCTGGCTGGCCCGCCAATGGAAGACCGGGCTGTTCGGCGAGTTGATGTACGCCGAGTATGAGTACGTTCACGAGGTTCGCTCGCTCTGCTACACCTACATCGACGGCCTGCCCGTGCGGCCGGGGCACCACGTCCATTCCTGGCGAAGCTGGTTGAATTATCACTACTACAACACGCACTCGCTGGGGCCGGCCATGGTCATCACCGGAACGCGACCGGTGCGTGTCGTGGCCCTCCCGAGCGCGCAGCAGTTGGCGGGGTATCCGGGGCGCGCGGGCAAGGACATGGGCGGCATCGCGCCATCGCTCATCACCATGAACAACGGCGGCCTTGTGCGCAACCTGATGGGAGCCACCACCAGCGATACCCACGCCATCCGCCTGTGGGGCACCCGCGGCGCCGCCGAGAAGGCCGGGCACGGACTGCACGTCCGCCTGGGGGGCTCGGGGGACAGCCCGATGATGGAGGTGCACCCGTCCTGGGACTCGCTCGGCGAGCTGGCGGCCCAGACCGGCCACGGCGGTGGCGATTTCTGGGTGCTTTACTATTTTGCACGCCAGATATTGGAAGGGACTCCGTCGCCCTGGGACCTCTATCCGGCGTGCGACGTCACGATCCCGGGCATGCAGGCCTACCGGTCTTCGCTGCGCGATGGCGAACCGCAGCCCTGCCCGGACCTGCGCGATCCGGCGGCGCGCGAGGCCTGCCGCCACGACGACTGGCGCCAGGAGCATCTGGACCCGCAGGAGTGGGCCTTCCCGCCGCACATGCGCGACGCCTTGGCGGACTCGTTCAGTTCGACCATGAAGGACCTGATTCGCCACGCGCTGACGGTGCGCGCCGCGTTGGACTGGGAGAAGGTGCTCGACGATGCCGTGCCGCAGGTGACCCTGCTCGAGATGGTGGACCGCCTGATCGCGGAACTGGCCGACCTCAAGGCGACCTACGCGCAGGCACGCCGTATCATCGACACGCATCCGCAGGCCAATGCGGCGCGGGTGCTGCGGGAGATGCTGGAGGATATCGGGGCCGAAGCACAGGTCCTGGGGCCGGGCTTCACGGCTTGGGCCCGGCGACTGCGCGCGCGGTTGGTGCGGTTGCTGCCGGCCGCGCCGTTGCGCCTGATCGCCTACCGCGCCACGGCGCTGCAGCCGAAACCGGCGCGGCTGGCGTCCGTGCGGCCGCCGCGCGCGTCCCTGAAGTTCCAGCGCGTTCCGTACGACTATGCGCTTGGATACGCCGACGTGCGTTCGTTTCATGGCGAACAGGACGGGTTGCTGTATGTGCGGGCAACAGCCACGCCGCGCCGCCCCGGCAAGGGCCTGCTCCGGTTCGGCGCGGATGGGCCGGTGAAGGTGTGGATCAACGGCAAACCCGTGGCCACCGAGCTCGCCGCCCGCAACCCAATTCTGCCGATGCGATTTACAGCCAAGACCGTCTGGCGCCGGGGCCGCAACGAGATCCTGTTTGCGCTCGATTCGCGCAAGGGCCAGACGTGGGGTGTGGCGGCGGCGTGCGAATCCATCGGCAAGGGGTGAACCCCGGCGCGGATGAGGCTATGCTCCCGCCGTGCCGGTGAAGGCGGCGCGCCAGGCGAGCATCACGATCGCGAGCGTGAGCAGTTCCAAGGCGCGCTGGCACCAGGCGGGGAGTCGCGGGATGGCGGTGGCGCCGAGTGCGGTTCCAAAGCAAGCGCCGCTGAACATTCCCAGCGCATGGGCGGCCAGATCGCTGCGCGGGCCGCTGCCGAGAATGGCCAGCATCATGAGTCCGGCGATCACCGGCAGCCCAAACTCGCGCAGGGCCGGCGCGGCGTAGTGCCAGTGGCGTGCGCGCTGCACCGCGCGGTGCGCCACCAGCAAACCCAGCGCACCGAAGCCGGCCGTGGAGGCACCCACCGCCAGACGCATCCCCGGGAACACCCACGCTTCCAGCGCATTGCCGGCGATTCCCGCGCCGAGGATCAGCAGCCACGCGAGTCCGGACCCGAACAAAGCGCAGGCCACGCGCCCCAGCAGCAGCAGGCAGCAGACATTGCCCATCAGATGCCCGACGTCGGCGTGTACGAGCAGGGCGGTGACGATGCGCCACCACTGCCCGGCCTGCACGGCCTCGGCATCCATGGCGGCGGCCTGCAGGATCGGACTCGTGGCGGCATAGGGCCCGAGCCACGCATAGAACGCGATCAGGAATCCGCCCACCCAGGCCGGCGACCAACTGGCGGGGGTGGAGGGCGGGGGAGGGGGCACGGGCGCCGCCACCGGCGGCCAGTTGCGATTGTCGGCTTCGAAGGCATTCAACTCCTCGCGCGCGGCGGGGGCCGTGTCCGCCGGGAGAAAGATCGTCCATCCATCGGCGTCATGATCCAGGCGGAAATCGAATCCGGCGGCGCAGAGGGCGGTCACCCACTCGCCGGCCTTGGCGTCGGAGGGGGGCACGATCGGGACTTCAGCGTTGGGTGCGACTTCGCTCACGCCCCAGTATAGCACGTGTAAGAGTTGCACTTTGGAGCCATTCAGTTCAAAGTCGTCTTCGGCGAAGCGGTGGATACCCGAACGTGGAATGGAGGACGTGAGGATGAGCAAGTCGCATGATGCCCACAAGAATACCAAGAAGAAGCCCCTCCTGACGCCCAAGCAGAAGCGCGAGGCCAAGCGCGCCAAGCAGAAGTAGGGAGCGATCCAAACGCGGGAGCAATTCGTCAGGTCACGCAAAAAGGAGATACGCCATGGGTGACACAGGCAAGAAGGACAAGGACAAGCTGAAGAAGCAGCAGGCGGGCAAGCAGCAGCAGGAAAGCAAGCGCAAGCAGGAACAGACCCGCAAGCGGACCCCGTGAGGGGCGCGCTGCCTCCCTCCGCGCGAACCGGGCCGGATCCGACCGCGGCTTGACGGTCGCGGCGGAACGCCCTCGCGCGGGGAGAGGTGGCGGTACCTTTTTCGTTCAGTATCAACAGGCGTGCGCGGCTGCCAGCGGTACGGTGTGCCGCATGAGAACGCCTGAACGACGCGGCTCCCCATGATATCCGTGATTATTCGATGGATTGTGCTCGCCCTTGCCGTCTGGGTCGCCGCCGCGATTGTGCCGGGGATCCGCTACGACGATGGGCAAAGCCTCCTGATCGCCGCCTTGGTGCTCAGCGTCCTGAACACCTTCGTGAAGCCGGTTCTCAGCATTCTGTCGCTGCCCTTTATCCTGCTTTCACTCGGTCTCTTTCTCCTCGTGGTGAACGCGCTGCTTATGATGGCGACGGCCTGGCTGGTGACGGGGTTTCACGTGGCCGGCTTCTGGCCGGCGGTCGGGGGCAGTCTCGTGATCAGCGTCGTCAGCTTCTTGTTTGGGTCGACCCACCGGCGCGACGGGAAAATCGTGATGGGGCGGTTCGAGGCCGGCGATCAATCCTCTCGCAGACCGCCGCCCGGCAAAGGCGACATCATCGATATTTGACGGTCAGGCGGGTTCGCCCGAGTGTTGCCCAGCGCGGCGCAGCCGCAACCAAAGAGGATTTGAACAGAAGGCAACAAAGGAAACAAAGGGGGGGGCGGCCGGCCGCAAGACCTCTGGCTTTGTTTCCTTTGCGGCCTTCTGTTCAAAATCTTACCCGGAAAACAAGAAGTTGCCTGATAGTAGTACGAGCCCCTCGTGCAACATTCGCGCGTAGGGCCGAAGCAGAGGCGCTTCGCGCCACGCTTCGGGGCCGCCCCGAACCGACGAAACGTCTGGTTCGGGCTGCCGGCCAACGCCTACCCTCGGCGTTGGCTGGCAGGCGCATGTTGCACCCGAGCGCTTGCGCGGGTGCAACATGCGGGCTCGCGCCTGGCGAGCATCTCCGGGTAAGAGGCGCAGTACCGCTTGCGCTGACACGCCTGGCAATGACCGCCCATCCAGAGTCGGTCAAACTGCTCCATGATGGCCTGTACGGTCTCGCCGTCGGTGGTGACGAATCCGGCCTCGAAGTTGCGGCGGTTGCTGCTCTTGGCCCCCACGCCGGCGCCGGTCAGGTTGGCGCTTCCACTGTACGCGAAGGTGCCGTCGACGATCACGCTCTTGAAGTGCACGCGGGGGCAGAGGATGCGTTCCATGCCGTCGATCAAGTTGGGGTAGCGGTCGAAGTCCTCCCGGAAGGCCGGGCCCGGTTCTTTCGCGTGCAGCAGTCGAATGGCCACTCCCACATCCACCAGTCGCGATAGCACCTCGAGGAACGGGACCATGCGTTTGCCCTTGGCGACGTACAGGTCCTTCAAGTCCGACGTGGCCAGCCAAAGGAACTTCCTGGCGGACGGCACGGCACCCTGGATCACCTGCTCATAAATCTGGCGGTCCGTGATGAACTCGATCTTGTTCATGAATGTCCGGGGCAGTAGTCAGTGATCGCGGTCGAGTGTGATCGGCAAGTCGCCGCTCAAGTGAGTCCCCGGCCGGGCGGCGCGTCATGCTGGTTGGCCAGCGCGGCGTAGTCGCGGGGGTAGAGCTGCGTGATGCGGAACCGGCCGCGGGTCTGGTCGTGCTCGGCGTCGATCGTCAGTTCCAGCACGTGGGCGTGGCCCAGATAGTTCCAGCGCCCTGCGCGATCCTCGACCAGAAACACCCGCGTGGGTGCCAGGTGAAAGAGCCGGCGCCCGGATTTTTGGAACGCATAGACCGGGCCCATCTGTGGGTCGGTCGGCAGCCCTTCGGCGGGCGTGAGTTTCAGCGTGTCATTCAGTTCGATCGTGCTGCCCATGGCCGCAATCTATCCCAACCTCTTGCCGAGTGAAAGTACCGGATCAAGGACAGGAGGATCAACGCCAGGCTGGGTAGCTTCGGCCAGCGAATCGTCATCGCGGCCCGGCAGATAGGATGGGCACAGGCTTGACGGTGCTGTCGGGCTGCCGTATCGTCGCTTGCGTTTGTGCAAATCGCTTGGAGAGGTGGCTGAGTGGCCGAAAGCGACGGTTTGCTAAACCGTTGTACCGCCAAAAGTGGTACCGAGGGTTCGAATCCCTCCCTCTCCGCCAATCAATATAATCAGCATAGTCAGCGCGGAAGCCACGTTACTGGTAACGGTAGTTGGTAACGTTTTGACCCGCGCCAGGCAGGTTCGCCGGTGTTTATCCATGCCTGCCCGACTTCAGCACGAGAGTCTGGTCAGAACTCCTGCGCGAAGTCGGCGGCGCAGGCGCGGGGGTGCCCGGCGGCTTCGATGCGCTGGGGAGCGTCAGGCGCCGGCAGGCGGTGGTTGGCGATGTCGTCGGCGATGCGCGCGGCAAGCGCACCCCAATCGTGCACGATCAGATCCGCCCGCAGGCCGCGATCGATGCCCGATGGCAGACTGAGGCGGTGGAGCGTCAGCCATCGGGTGGTGGTCATCGAGGCGATCAGTGTCTGCATGTCCGTACGCGACAGTCTCCAAAACCAATCCTCGTTGGGCGAGAAGATGGCGGTGTCCGCGCGGCGGGGCAGCTTGGCCAGCAGGCGCTGGAGTTCGGACGGGGTGCCTTGCGCGTGGCGCAGGTCGAGCGTGAGTGGCGCCGCGCGCAGGATGCGCTCGGCCCAGGGCTGGAGTTCCTCCGCTTCGGGCAATAGAACGGTTAGCCGGCGAATGCCGTCCTTGACGTAGGCCGCGACGGCGTGCTTCAGGCCCTCGGCCCATTGCAGCACGTAGTGGGCCGCCGGTAGCCCGGTCGGGCAAATGGTCACCAGCGCCAGGCGGGTGCCCGCGTCGTGCAGGGCGAGTAGTTCCCGGTTCACGCCTCCCGGCAGACCGAACCAGAGCAGGTAGTCGGGCGCGCGGGCACGCAGGCCCGCGGCGAAGGAGCGATCCGTGATCTCGTCCGCGCCGTACAGGCTGAAGTCGACGGCGTAGTGCTGCTCGCGGAGGGCGCTCCCGATGGCAGTGAAGAAACGGCGCCAGTCGGTCCAGGCGCAGTAGGAGTACTGCCAGACGGGGAGGGTGACGACGCCGCGCACGGCGCGGCGCGGTTGCTCCTCGCGTGGCGCGAGCATGGTGGGGGCGCTGCGGCGGATGGTCAGGAGCCCTTCCTCCGCGACGCGGCGATAGACGCGAGCGACGTCGGCAAGCGACATGCCGAGGTGCGTGGCGACTTCGCGCATGGAGTAGAAGGGCATGCTGTGCTCGCCCTGCAGACGCCGGGCCACCCCGCGCAGCCAGTCGGTGGCGGCGGCCGTGAGATTGCCTGGCGCGGCACGACGCCCGGGCGCGGCGGTAAGGCGCGCCAGGGGCGGCAGCGAACGAGGTGGGCGTTGTCCGCTCATGGTGCGAGGTCGTCCTTCAGCGTGTCACTGTTGAATGCTAACACGACCGTGCTGACGCGGCGACAGGGATTTGGGTGTTCGCATCGTGTTCACGTTGCGGGACGCACGGGCACGCGCTAGCGTGCGGCCTATTCGCAAGCGCACCAAAGGAGCAAGCGACATGCCGGCATCCCCTTCCAAGGCGTGCAACGTCCGTTGGTATCGCACCCCGCTGACGCCAGACGTCATGCAGGACCTGCATGCGCGCAGCGACCGGTTGGGGCTGCTGCAGACACTGGCCTATCTGGGGATCCTGGTGGCGACCGGAACCGCCGCCTATCTGGCCCCTGGTCGTTTACCGTGGCCGGCGGTCGTGGCGCTGGTCTTCCTGCACGGCACCGTGTTCGCGTTCCAGATCAACGCCGTGCACGAGCTTGGACACCGCACGGTGTTTCGCAGCAACGGGCTGAATGACTTCTTTGTCCGCATCTTCGCGTTCCTGGGGTGGATTCACTACGACCTGTTCTACACCAGCCATGCGCGCCATCACCGGTACACGCTGCATCCTCCGGACGATCTCGAGGTGGTACTGCCGCTGCATTTCCTGCTCAAGGATCTCTTCAAGCACGGCATCGTGAACATCAAGGGGCCCTACCACTACCTGCGGGACGCGATTCGCATCGCGCGCGGCCGTTTCCGTGGCGAGTGGGAACTGGCGCTGTTCCCCGAATCCGAACCGGAGAAGCGCTGGCCGATCATGCGCTGGGCGCGCCTGATGCTGGCGGGGCACGTGTTGCTCGTGGGCGTGTCGATCGCGTTCGGGTGGTGGATGCTGCCGGTGGTGGTGACCCTGGCCCCGTTCTATGGCGGTTGGCTGCATCTGCTTTGCAATTCAACCCAGCACATCGGACTGCGCGACAACGTGCCCGACTTCCGGCTGTGCTGCCGGACGATCAAGTTGAACCCGCTCTTGAGTGTGCTCTACTGGCACATGCAATATCACATCGAGCATCACATGTACCCGGCCGTGCCGTGCTATCGCCTGGGCGCGTTACGCCGCGCGATCGATCACGACCTGCCGCCCCGCCCGAACGGGCTGGTCGCCGCCTGGCGCGAGATCCTCGCGATCCAGCGCCGCCAGCGTGTCGAGCCCGGGTTCCAGTATCAGGCGCCGCTGCCGACACCAGGGGCCAGCTCGTAGCGCTGGCCCTACCGATCGTACCGTAGGACCACCGCTATGAGGTGGCCCCGCCGCGCCCGCATCGAACCGCGAATTGCCCTCATCGTGTTCTCATCGTGTTTGTTTTCCGTTGTGGACTGGTCAATCGTACAATTTCTCTGAACTTGGCGTAGGTCGGGTTGAAAGGGGGCGTTATGAAGCGAAGCATGGGGCGGATGGCGGTTCTGATCGCGGGCATGGCGGCGCTGCTGATGCCGGCGACGGGGTTGGCGATCAACAAGAACGCGGCGACGACCGGGCCGACCGACTGGACGGCCGGTGGGGCATGGGTAGACGACGGCGGCGTCAGCGTCAGTAAGCCGGTGGCAGGGGACAACGTGTACATAGGCCGTGCCGTGACAGGTGGTGCGGTGCCGGCGTCGATCGATGTGACCACCAGTGAGGCGGCGAACCACGTCGAGGTGGGCCATAACAGTGCCAACGGCAGCACGCTGCACATCACGGCTTCCGGCACGCTGACGGTCTCAAGTGCGCATCCGGGCGGGGCAGAACGGCGTGGATGGCACGATCGTGATTGACGGCACAGTGGTGGCGGCGAATGAACTGTGGGCCGGCTACGGCACGAGCGGCACCATCACGCTTAACCCCGGCGGGTCCATGACGGCCGCCACGCTTTTGCTCGGGCACGGCGGCAACAGCGTCATCAACCACAACGGCGGCACGTGGAGCGTGGGCACCTTCCACTGCTTCTACAGCGGTTCGGGCAGCACGCTGAACCTCAACGGCAACAGCATCAGCGTCAGCCACATCCGCTTCGGCGCCGGCGGCGGCAGCGGCACGATCAACCGCGGCGGGGCCAACATCCTCAGCGCCGGCGACTGGCACGTGGATAGCGGCGCCGTGACCTTCGAGCCGGGCGATAGCGCCGGCGGGAACGTGCGGGCCTATAACGGCGGCGTGCTCACACTGAACGCGAACCTGACGATGGGGGCAGGACAGGAGATTGGCTACGGGAACAACGGCTCCACGCTGAACCTGAACGGCCACAACGTCACCTTGAGCGGCGGCGGCATCTTCCACCCCGGCGCTTTTGGCGCCGCGGGTATTCTCACCCGCGTGGGCGGCGGCAACATCAGCGCGCCACAACTGCAGGTAGATCACGGCAGCGACTTCACCTACGAGAGCGGAGACAGCTTCACGGATAACGCTCGCGCCTACAACGGTGGGAAGATCACGCTGGCGCGTGCGTTGACGCTGACCGGCCAGCTCTGGATCTCCAACAACAACGGCGTGCGTGACGCCGAGGTCGTGATGGCGGGCAACAACATTTCGGTAAACCAGTTCGCCATGAATGCCGGCGGCAAGATTACGCGCACGGGGGGTGGCACGATCACCGCGCAGAACTTCCAGATTCGCGATGCGGGGACCATCATGGACGCGCGGCCGGGGGACACGGCGACGAGCTATCTGGACTTCTATAACAACGGCGTGATCACGGTGACGCAGCAGACGGGCGACACCACGGGGCTGACGCTCGGCAACACAAACCCAGATCCGGCGAATGGCATGCCGTACTTGAACGATTTTGCCGGTTCGCAGTTGAATCTTGTGTTCGACGGTGGCAGCGGCGGCGGGGACTGGGTGTTCCGCTGGGCGAACCAGTCGGGCGACAACCGGGTCTCGCAGATCAACACGCGGATCACGGGCAGCAAGATCAACGTGAGCGGCGCCACGTATGAGGTGGTGGACGGCGGCGACGGCTACACCTATGTGCGCGTGCCGGTGTCGGCCATCTCGGTGAGCGAGAACGTGGGGGCGCGGGTCAACCTCACGTGCAACGGCGAGGCGGACGGCGTCATCGTGCTCAACGACGCCACGGGCGGCACCGGCACGGGCTATGAGTATTCCAAGGACGGCGGCAGCACGTGGCAGGTGTCGACGACGTTCAGCGGGCTGACGGCGGGCACCTACTCGATGCGCGCCAAGGACAGCATCGGCACCCTGACCACGCCCTTCGACGTGACGCTCACGCAGCCCTCGGCCGTGTCGGTGACGGAGAACGTGGGCGCGCATGTCGACGCCGACTGCAACGGGGCAGCCACGGGTGTGATCGTGCTGAATGCGGCGACGGGCGGGAGCGGGCCCAGCTACCAGTACTCCAAGGACGGCGGGAGCAGTTGGCAGGCGTCCGCGACCTTCAGTGGACTGGCGGCGGCCGTCTATCCGATGAAAGCCCGCGACGGCAACGGCTGCGAGAGCGCGACCGTGAACGTCACCATCACCGAGCCGGCCGCGGCGGTCGGCGGTACGATCGCGAAGGTCATCAGCGTGACGGGCTACACCGGAAGCATCCAGTGGCAGAAGAGCGCGGACGGCTCGGTCTGGAATGATATGGCCGGGGAGACGGGCGCGTCGTTGGACGTGAGCGCGCACTATGTGGCCACGCCGTACTTCCGGGCGAAGGTGACGGTGGGCGCCGGTTGCACGCCGGCCTATTCGAGCGTCGCGCAGATGACGCCCGGCGGCGGCGGTTCGACGGTGATCATGTTCCAGTAATGGTTGCCTGGCCGGCGGCGCCCGCACCTCCCCCCGGTGCGGCGCCGCCGGTTGGGGTTTGAGCGGGAAGGGCCACCTCCCAGTAGGGCCAGCGCTGCGAGCTGGCCCTCCGGATGAACGGGGGCAGGCAAGCGGGGCCACCTCGTAGCGGTGGCCCTACTTGGGCGGAGTAGGGCCAGCGCTACGAGCTGGCCCTCCGGGAGAACTGTGGTGTGGGAATAGGGCCACCTCGTAGCGGTGGCCCTACTTGGGCGAGTAGGGCCAGCGCTATGAGCTGGCCCTCCGTGTCCGCCCGCTACTGTTCGCATCGTGTTTGGGTTTCGGGCCTGGGCGCTCAGGCGTATCCTGTTGGGGAGGATGAAGCACTCCGCGCGCCGGAAGGAGCCTTGCATGCGCACACGCACTCGTAGTTTCGGTCCAACCGGACTTCTGCTGGGGGGGCTGTTGTGGCTGCTGCCCGTAACCCTGTTCGCGATCAACAAGAACGCGGCGACGACCGGGCCGACGGACTGGACGGCCGGCGGGGCCTGGGTGGACGACGGCGGAAGTGGCGTCGGCAAGCCGGTGGCAGGCGATGCGGCGTTCATCGGGCGTGCGGTGACGGGGTCGGCGGTGCCGGCCTCGATCGACGTGACCACCAGCGAGGCGGCGGATTATGTTCTGGTCGGGTATGGTACCGCCAACGGCAGCGTGCTGCATGTCACGGCCTCCGGCGCCCTGAACGTGTCGCAGCAGCTCGCGGCGGGGCACAATGGCGTCGATGGCACAATCGTCATCGACGGCACGGTGGTGGCGGGCGACCTGCGCGCGGGCAGCGGCACGGGCGGCACCATCACGCTCAACTCCGGCGGGGCCATGACGGCAACGACGCTCTTCGTGGGGCACGGCGCCAACAGCGTCTTCAACCACAACGGCGGCACCTGGAGCGTGGGTAACTTCTACTGCTTCTACAGCGGCTCCGGCAGCACGCTGAACCTCAACGGCAACAGCATCGCCGTGACCAACATGTACTTCGGCGCCAGCGGTGGCAGCGGCACGATCAACCGCGGGGGGGCCAACATCTTGAGCGCCGGCTACTGGCACGTTGACGGCGGCACGGTGACCTTCGAGCCGGGTGACAGCGCGGGCGGGACCGTGCGGGCGCACAACGGCGGGGTACTGACGCTGAACGTCGATCTGACCATGACCGCCGGGCAGAGCGTCCATGTCAGCAATGGCGATGCGACACTGAAGCTCAACGGGCATCACGTCACGGTGTCGGGCGGCGGCAGCTTCCACATGGGGTCCTCCGGCGGGCCCGGCATCCTCGACCGGACCGGTGGCGGCAATATCATCACCACGCACTTGCTGGTCGACGGCGGCAGTGCGTTCACGCTGGAGACGGGCGACAGCATCGCCGGCAGCGCGCGCGCCCACACCGGCGGGATCTTCATCCTGAACCGGGACCTGACGCTGGCCGCCGGACAGAACTTCGACATCTCCCATGGCGGCACACTCCGGCTCAACGGCCACAACCTCACGCTGTCGGGCAATGGGATCTTCCACCCGGGCGCGTACGGGGCGCCCGGCATCCTGGACCGCACGGGCGGGGGCAACATCAGCACCACCCACCTCCAGGTGGACAGCGGCAGTGAGTTCACGCTGGAAGCGGGCGACAGCATCGCCGGCAGCGCGCGCGCCCACACCGGCGGGATCTTCATCCTGAACCGGGACCTGACGCTGGCCGCCGGACAGAACTTCGACATCTCCCATGGCGGCACACTCCGGCTCAACGGCCACAACCTCACGCTGTCGGGCAATGGGATCTTCCACCCGGGCGCGTACGGGGCGCCCGGCATCCTGGACCGCACGGGCGGGGGGAGCATTAGCGCGCCGCGCCTGCAAGTGGATCACGGCAGCGATTACACGTACGAGAGCGGCGACAACGTCACCGATGAGGCCCGCGCCTACAACGGCGGGAAGATCACGCTGGCGCGCGCGCTGGCGCTCACCGGCCAGCTCTGGATTTCCAACAACAACGGCACGCGAGACGCCGAGGTGGTCATGGCGGGGCACGACATCGCGGTGGGCCAGTTCGACATGAACGCCGGCGGCAGGATCACGCGCACGGGGGGCGGCACGATCACGGCGCAGCGGTTCCAGATCCGCGACGGCGTGATCATGGACGCGCGCCCCGGCGACACGGCTAGCAGTCTCCTCGACTTCTACCAAAACGGCGTGATCGCGGTGACGCAGAGCGTGGATGACGTAACCGGGTTGACGCTCGACGGCACGGATCCCAATCCCGACAATGGGTTGCTGTACTTGAACAGCTTCACGGGAGCCCTGCTGCGGCTTTCCTTCGATCAGGCCCCATCGCCCAACGGCGGCGAGATTGACTGGGCCTTCCGCTGGAAGCATCCGGCGGGCGGCGGCAATCGCGTGGCGGCGCTGCAGGCCTTCAAGGACGGCGGTAAGATCGAGTGGTCCGGCGGCGTCACCAACGTGACGATTCTCGACGGCGGCGACGGCTACACGTACGTGGGCTACGAGATCCCGGCGATCGTCTTCGTCACCGAGGACACCGGCGCTCGCGTCAACGTGACCACCAACGGCGGCGCCAACGGGGTGATCGTGCTGAACGAAGCCACGGGCGGTACGGCGCCGTACGAGTATTCCAAGGACGGCGGCGCGACCTGGCAGGCGGGGCGCACGTTCAGCGGGCTGTCAGCGGGAATCTACCCCATGCGTGCGAAGGATGCGAACGGCTACCTGAGCGCGAGGCTCGATGTCCCCATCACGCAACCGACGCCGCTGTATCACCACTACGTGTCGCCGGCGGCCGCGCCCTGGAGCGGCAGCGGAACCCAGGCCGATCCCTATGGCACGCTGGAGCTGGCACTGCAGCAGGCCATGAACACAGCCGGCAACCACATCATCCACCTGGCGCCGGGCACCTACGTGGGCGGTTCGCGGAACAATGATCCGTTCTTCCATGGCGGCGTGCCAGTGGGAAGCCTCGGCGCCGACTTCTTCGTGGCGGGTTGCCTGAGCCTCCGCGAGGGCGGCAGCTACGCCTACTCGAATATCGTGATCCGTGGCGACTCCGGCAACTACTCGAACACGGTCATCAGTTCCGCGCAGACGGGCCAGCCCGTGGACCCGCACCCGTTCTTCTACTTCGACCAGGCCACCGTGGCGCGCAACATCGTTTTCGAGGACGTGACCATCGACGCCGACAGCAGCGCGTCGGGCCTATACAGTTGGCTGATCGGGCACGTTGGCCAGGGGCCCAACGTGGACATCACTTTTCGCCGCTGCCAGGTGCTGGTCGGGGCGGTTTCCCTGATGCGGCTCGATCCCGGCGACACGCAGGGCACCATGCTGACGTTCGAGGCGTCGGATCTCTATTGGGAACCGCGCGGCGACGGCATGAACATCCAGAGCGCGTTGGTGAACGAGTTCCCGCGTCCGGGGCTCGTGCATGGCGACACGGCCAGCCGGCTCTTCTGGCGGAACGGCGCCCAGTATGACCAGATCACAAATCTGTTCTTCATTGCGGCATCGGATGGTGTGACCACGTGGCTGAACGGTAATTACCACTTCGTCACCGGCTTCGTGGGCCCGCCCGTCGTGCCGCCGCCGCCCACAGGGTTGATCATGTTGGTGCGGTGAGTGTGGCGTCAGATCAGGCCGTGTCCACAGGTTGGACCCGCGGGCCTCGCCGGTCTGGCACCTCCGGTGGCTGAAGCCGTACGGCTCGGCGATGGCCCCCCCTCCATCATGTGGGCCAGCTCGTAGCGCTGGCCCTACTTCGTGTCCCCCAGTAGGGCCACCGCTATGAGGTGGCCCCTGCTGACGCCTGTACCGAATCGCGGATGCGCCCGTTCGCATCGTGTTTTGGTTTGCGCCCCCGCTCGGGGGGGATAGTCTTGGCGGGCAACAGGGAGGCAGGCATGCGACGACAGGATCAGCAGGTATGTTCCATCGGCACCATGGGCAAGGGCGAGCGCGTGCTCGCAGGCACAACGGAACCCGTGCTGTTTGAGCATGTGGGGCAGGGGTGTCTGACGCACTTCAACCGGGAGTGCAATCGTTTCTCGGCATACCGGTTCCACGACGAAGACCCCGTCGTTTTCCAAAATGGACTTAGACTGACGTGCCGCTGCGGGGAGACCGAGCACGGCAGGCCGGGCGAGGCGAACGGCTACCTGGATCCGCAGAAAACCCGCTACTCGACGTACACATGGGTTTATCAGTGGTAGCACCCGTACGGATGCCATGAGCGAGTTCGCGCACCCCCTGATCGATACCCAGTTCGGCGACTGCCGCCTACGCGGTTTCGCCGACTGCCCCCCACGTCATACGCTCACGGGTGCTGCAGGCGGGATGACCCTCAACAGCGACACCATGATCGGCCTTGTCTGCGATCCGGTGGAAGGCGACCTTGTCGTGCGTGGACGCTTCCGCGCGTCAGGATTGGAATTGGAGCGCACATTCGCGCGGCGTGCCGATGGCGCGCTCACCGAGCGCATCCGCCTGCTCAACCCCACCGCGCTGCCTGTGCGCCTGGACCGGCTGGATATCGGCTTCGTCGCGGACTTGGACGCGGCGGCGGGATGGCGGCTTTGCGCCGTGCCGTTTCGGGTGCAGCTCGACGGCAGCGTGCATGACTACGACGCGGAAGCGCTCCGCGCCGGCACGTTCCGCAACGCGGTCTACACCGACACGACGCGGCCCGAACCGGCGCTCGTCGAGGACGGCGTGCTGCGTTCCGAGGCATGGGTTTGGCACGATGGCCGCCGCGGGCTGTTGATGGCGAAGTACAACGCGGAAGCCGTCGAGCTGTCGGTTGCGCGACCTTACGTTGAGGACGGGTGCGGGCGGCTCCTGCTCGGCGGGGCCGGTTTCTCACTCTATGGCGAGCCGGCGGCGGCGCGGCGGCTCGAACCCGGCGGCGCCTGCGCGTTCGGCGAGACCTGGTATATTCCGTACGCGGGGGGGATCGAGGAGGGCTATGCACATTACCGCGCGTTGCTGGATTCGCTGGGTCACGGTTTGCCGGGGTCCTACGATCCACCGCTGAACTGGAACGTGCTCTACGACGTGGGTTGGCACCACTCGAACCGCGAGGCCCTGCGGCGCCATTACACGCTCCCGGCGCTGTGCGCCGAAGCCGCCAAAGCGCGCGACTGCGGGTGCGAGCTGCTGTATCTCGATCCCGGGTGGGAAACCGCGGAAGGCCTGACGCACTGGGACGGGGAGCGCCTCGGGCCCGTCGCCGAGTTCGCCCGCATGTGCGCGGCCGAAGGCCTGGCTCTGGGCTTTCGCACGATCCTGCGGACCTACGCGGAACACTGGCCGGCGGAGTGGCTGGTCCGACATGCGCCGGACGCTGAGCCGAAGCCCGTCAAAGCGTGGTACGGCGGCGATATGTGGGAGCCGTGCCTTTGTAATCCGACCTTTCGCGCCGAAAAGCTCCGGCGTATCGCGGCCATCGTGCGCGCGGGCGACGTGCGCTTCTTGATGGTGGACGAAATGGACTGGCGCGGCCCCTGCCACGCCGGCAACCATGGGCACCCGGTGCCGTCCTCCCCCATGGATCACATCGATGCCGTGCTCGAGCTTTGCGCGGCCCTGCGCCGCCAGTTCCCGGACCTGCTCATCGAATGTCACGATCCCGTCTGGCCCTGGTTTGCCTGCCGCTACCTGCCGACCTACTTCGGCCAGGGATTCGCGCCCGACCGGCCATTCCAGGAGAACTGGGGCTTCGAGTACATGTGGAATTGCGTCAACGATCTCAAGACGGGCCGGGCGCTGGCCCTGTACTATTACAACCTGGGCTGCAACGTCCCGCTGTACCTGCACATCACGATGGCCGCGGACAACGACCACGCCGTCTTCTTCTGGTGGGCGGCCTCGACCGTGCGTCACCTCGGCGTCGGCGGCAAGTACGGCCACCCGACCGTCGCCATCCAGGGCGAGTTGCCGTCGTTCGATCCCGAGCGCCGCTTTGCCCTGTACCGCGATCAAGTGGCCCTCTACCGGCGGCTCAAGCCGTACTTCACGCGCGGCGAATTCCACGGTCTCGGCGAACACGCGCACCTGCACACCCTGTCGGGTCAGGCCGGCGGCGTGCTCGTCGTCTTTAACATCTCCGAGGCGGAAGCGGCGATCAGCGTCAGTGTACCCACGAGGCTGCTGCGCGCGGCGAACCTGCCGGTACAGGGAGCGGATTCCGAATGGCATGGCGATCGCGTCGTCGTGCGCGCGCATCTGCCGGCCATGGCGCCGCGCGTGGTTTGCATCGGAGTCGGCCGCGGAACCGGTAGCGCCATCGATGACGATGGCGCCCGTGCTCCCGATCCTGATTCCGACGCGGCTACCGCTGAATCTACGAGTGCGCACTAGAGGCGAGCAACAGGAGATGACATGACGACGAGCAAGGAAAGCGAGAAGACCGTGGCCGAACGCAAGCGGCGCATGGCCTGGTGGCAGGAGGCGCGCTTCGGGATGTTCGTGCATTGGGGGCTTTATTCCCAGATCGGCCGGCACGAGTGGGTGATGAACCGGGAGCGCATCCCGGTGGCCGACTACGAGCCCTACGCCGACACGTGGCAACCGAAGCCCCGCGCGGCGCGCGAATGGGCGCGGCTGGCGAAGCAGGCGGGCATGCGCTA
The DNA here is from genome assembly GCA_964635825.1 of uncultured Victivallales bacterium. Lineage (GTDB taxonomy): Bacteria > Verrucomicrobiota > Kiritimatiellia > UBA8416 > JAIOPI01 > CAZWQJ01. The sequence continues at coordinate 34,584 of CAZWQJ010000006.1, forward strand.
CCTGGTGATGACCACCAAGCACCACGAAGGCTTCTGCCTGTGGGACACGCGGATGACGGCCTACAACGCCGTCCAGCGCGGCCCGAAGCGCGATCTCGTGCGGGAGTACGTGGACGCCTGCCGGGAGTTTGACCTGAAGATCGGGTTCTACTACTCGCTGATGGATTGGCACCATCCGGACGGCGCGCGCTGCGCGCTCAACGAGAAGGCGCGGCGGCGCTTCTGCGACTTCACGCAGGGCTGTGTGCGCGAGCTGATGAGCCAGTACGGCAAGATCGACATCCTCTGGTACGACGTCTCATGGCCGCTGAAGACACCGGAGCTGTGGGAAAGCCGCAAGCTGAACGCGATGGTGCGGCGGCTGCAGCCACACATCCTGATCAACAACCGTTCCCAGTTGCCGGAGGATTTCGGCACGCCGGAGGAGCACGTCACGCCCGAGCAGTCCAAGGACGGGCGCGGTTGGGAAGCCTGCATGACGTACAACAACTCGTGGGGCTACATGCCGGCCGGGATCGACTGGCGCAGCAACCGCGAGGTGATCGGCATGCTCGCCACCTGCACGGCCTTCAACGGCAACCTCCTGTTGAACATCGGTCCCAAGCCGGACGGCAGCGTCCCGGCCGAAGCCACCGAGCGATTGACCGCGATCGGGAAGTGGACGCAGCGCCACGGCGAAGCGCTGTACGGCAAGGTTACAAGCGCCTACGGCGTGCAGAATGAATGCTGGCTGCCGTTCAGCGGCATCCATCCGGCCTGGTCCTTCAAGGATGGCGGGCGCACCGCGTTTCTGTGGTCGAAGCAGTGGTTCGGCGATCCGGAAGTCGCGATTGGCGGCATCCGCACGAAGGTCAAGCGCATCACCAACCTGACGACCGGCAAGGTGCTGCCGTTCACCCAGGTGCGGGAGCGGTTGATCCTGCGCGGGTTACCCAAGACCTGCCCGGACAAAGTGGCGGGGGTGACGATCTTCAAGTTCGAGTGCGCGGGCAAGTTCCGCCAGGAGCTGGGCGGGGGCTGCGTGCTACTGCCGAAAGATAAGCGTATTTGGTGAGTATGAGGCCGGTGGAGACCACCGGCCTCCCCGCGCCGGGGACGGCGCGGAATCCGGATACCGCCGCGCAGCGGCGTGGAGGCCGCTCGTCCCCGAGCGGACCCGATCTGCCTTGGGCTGGCCACTCCCGGCGTCCATGTGCTACAAGCCCGGCATGCTCCACCCCTCCCGCAAGCACCCCGCGCACTTGCCTGCGGTGCATCGCCACAACACGCCGGTGGTGATCCTCGTGACCGTATGCACCTATCCTCGGGCTTGCATCCTGGATAACCCTGCCGCGCATGACGGCATTGTGCGTGCCTGGCGTGCCGCCGATGCCTGGCATGCCGGGGACTATGTGGTCATGCCCGATCATGTGCATGTCTTCTGTACCCCGGGCACGCACGAGCCACTCGGCGTCAAGGCGTGGGCGGAGTACTGGAAGCGCCTTGCCGGGGAGTTCCTCCCGGCCTTGCAGGGTGTCTTCCAGTGGGAATGCTGGGACACGCAGATGCGCTCGCGTGGGCACTACTGTCGCAAGCTTGAGTATGTGCGCCAGAACCCCGTGCGTGCGGGGTTGGTAACAGCACCGGACGCATGGCCATACCGCGGGCGCGTGCACGGTATCTGGTGGCCGTAAGAGGCCGGTGGAGACCACCGGCCTCCCCGCGCCGCGACGGCGCGGAATCCGGATTCCACCATGCATGCGACATGGCGCGGTTGTTGTCCGCGACAATCCGGATTCCGCCGCGCAGCGGCGGGGAGGCCGGTCGTCCTCGAGCGGCAATCGCACACCGCCAGGAATCCCATCAGCCGAAAGCAGCGAGCGGGGCGGTGACGCTGGTCATGTAAACGGGGTTTTGGCGGTGATGGCCGTCGGGGTGCATGCACTCGAATGGCGCACCGCACGCATCACCCTGGCGGAAGTCGTGCTGCTGCAAATCCGCTAGATACTCCGCGGCGAGCCGACGGGCGGCGGGGTCGTCCACCTCGGCGATGGCCCGGCATACCCAGCCGGTGGGCGTGCCCCAGTAGGCGCCGTTCTGATAGTGGTTTTTCGGCGTCGGCTGGACCATAAGTGCCCAGGCGGATTCGGGGCTGGCGTCGTCGGTGGTGAGCACGTGGCGGATGTTGCCGCACCACGCCAGCGTGCCGGCATGACATGCATCGGCAAGGGCTTGGCAGAGGCGTTCGCGCACAGGGTCCGTCACGGCGTCGGTAAAGACTGCGTACGCGGAGCCCCAGACATCGGGTTGCGCGCTCAGGCCGGTGCTGGCCCGCAGCAGGCCGCTCGGGTTGGCGAACACAACCGGAATCGCCGCTTCGATGCCGGCGGCAATTTGCAGGTAATGTGGCTTGCCGGTCAGCTTGGCGAGCTGCTGCGCCGCCTGCCGCCGCAGCAAGGAGGCAAACAGCAGGCTGCCGGTCTGGACCACGGCGTACATGAACCCAAAGGACACGCCGCGGTCGGACTCGCCGCAAGCGACCAGGCCCGTGGCGGGGTCGGCGGGCGGCACGGCAAAGGCCCGTTCGAGCCGATCGAGGAGCGGCCGGCCATCCACGTCCTCATGCAACACGTCCCGCGCGCCTGACTGCCGCACGAGCTGCCAAGCCATCTCCACGAAGAAGAAGGGGTTATCGAACGGCGGAAGGCGCCCCCAAATGCCCCCCTGTGCGGCCGGATCGTAGGTTCCGGGAAAGAAGATCGGGGTGCCATCGGGCAGAATGTGATCGGCGATGGCACCGGCGGGGATCCGGCTGCCGCTCGCGAGGAGCCGATCCGCCGCTGCCTGGGTGCGCGCCGTCAGCAGCAGCGCATGGCGTTGTTCCTCCAGCGGGATCAGTCCGCACGCGAGCGACATGGCGAAGTCACGAATCCAGAAGGCAGGATACCCGCCGCGCCCGCCGGGCAGGATCAGCGTGCCGCCAGTGGCGTTCGCCGCGCTACCCGCCACGCGCTCGCCACCTCGCAGACGGGACGCCTCGACCACGTCGCGGGCGAGTTCGGTCAGAAAGCGGGTGTTCATGCGAGGGGTACGGTACTTCGTTTCGTCGGCAATGTATATGAGGAGGATGAATGCTTCGGCTGTGGCCAGTTGCTGTGAGCTGGCCTGCGTAGGTAAGGTGCTCTTGGGAGGGGCCACCTCGTAGCGGTGGCCCTACTTGGCCGTCAGCCAGCGGACCGCGTAGGGCTCGAGGGGGCGGGCGGCGTCGGGTGCGTCGGATTCGGCGAGCAGGTCGCGCCAGCGGGCCGGGCGACTCAGGGCGGCGGGGAAGGCCACCAAACCGTCCGACACGTTGTGCAGCGCCACGATGATCTGGCCGGCGGCGGCCTCGCGGCGGACGGCGAACAGCGACGCGCCGAGGTCGAGAATCTCCTGGGCGGCGTCGGGGCTGAACGCGGGCTGAACGCGGCGGATCGCCAGCAGGCGGGTCAGCGCGCGGAAGACCTGCCACCGCAGCGTGCGGCAGTCGGCCAACTCGGCGATGAGCGTCGCCTCATCCAGTTGCGCGCGATTGATGCTGCGGGCGCGGCCGGTGTGCTTCACGCCGTCGCGGTCGCTGCGCGAGCCGAGCAGGCTGTGGATGTAGAGGCCGGGGATGCCCATGAGCGCCATGGGTATGGCTTGCGAGACGACGAAGCGGCGGATCTGCACGTCGAGTGGTTCCGGACTGTCGGGGTGGTTGACGGCGTCGAAGTAGTTCAGGTTCAGCTCGTAGGGGGAGATCGAGCCATCCGCATTGCGCTTGCCGGTGACGTCGCCGTGATGATCGCGCGCGAGCTGAACCAGCCGCGCACGGGCGGTCTCGTCCAACAGGCCTTCGGTGGGGCGCATGCCGATGCCGTCGTGGGTGGCGGTGATGTTCAGATAAGTCGCGCGCGGGCCGATGTACTGAAGTTGGCGCGCCCAGTCGGTGAGCACAGACGCATCCCCGGAGACGAGGCTCCAGAGGATCAGCGGCGGCAACGCGAAGTTGTAGATCATCTGCGCCTCGTCGCCGCGGTCGCCGAAATACGTGATGTTCTCGCGGTGGGGGACGTTGGTTTCCGTCAGGAGCTGGACGTGCGGTGCGACGGCATCGAGCATGTCGCGGATGAGCTTGATCAGCTCGTGCGTCTGGGGCAGGTGCGCGCAGGAGGTGCCGAGCTGCTTCCAGAGGTACGGGATCGCATCGAGCCGCAGCATGGCCGCGCCGCGGGCCGCGTAGCCGAGCAGGACGTCGAGGATCTCCAGCAGCACGCGCGGGTTCGCGAAGTTCAGATCCAGTTGGTCGCGTGAGAAGGTGGTCCAGAGCCACTTCGGACCCTCGTGCGTGGCGTACTCGTGGAGCAGGGGCAGGTTTCGCGTCCGCAGGACGGCGGACGTGTCGGTGGCCGGATCGAGTGCGATGAGGAAGTCGCGCAAGGCGGGGGCGCCATTGCAGTAGCCGCGCACGTAGGCGCTCGAGGCCGAGACGTGGTTGATGACGGCGTCGAAGACAAGACGGCGGCGCGCGGCCAGGGCGGCGATGTCAGCCCACGTGCCGAGCTCGGGCCGCACAGCGCGGAAGTCCGAGACGGCGAACCCGTCATCGCTGGTGAAAGGATAGAAGGGCAGCAGGTGGACGAACGTGATCAGGTCGCCCACGTGCCGCTGCAGGAAGCGGTTCAGCACGGCCAGAGGGGGGGCGTCGCCGAGGATGGAGTCCGCATAGGTGATGAGCAGCGCGTCGCGCTCGGACCAGCCGGAGGGTTTTGGGGCAACGCGCCCCGCGTAGCGCCCGACCAGCGCCGCGATTTCGGCGGCGATGGCGGGGGCGTGGGCCGGGCCGTAGATGGCGGCCAGGCGGGGGGTGAGGTTGTTGGTCATCGGATTCATGCGCGGACTGTAGCGCCTGTGGCCGGCCGCGACAATGGTGAGGGTCGCTGTTCGCATTGTGTTCAACTTCGCGGAGCCGCGCACACCCCTTATGCTCTCGCGTTCAGTCATTTGGAGGAGCCGTTATGATTTTCCGCCAGTCCGCCGTGACCGCGCTGACGCGCGAGACCGTTGTTGAGGAAGCCGACCGCCTGCCGGTGGATATTCATCCGGCGCTGGTGGGCACGGGGCGGCTGGGGCTCGCGCTGGACGCCACCGGGATGCAGGGGGTGAACACCTGGCTCGGGCATTACCCGGACTGCTATTCGTTGGAGCACACGAGCTGGCTGACCGAAAAGCACTTGCACATCTACCGCGACCGGGCGCTGAGCCAGCACTACGCGCCGGAGCCCGAGCGCGACCTCGGGTTCAACAACCCGGCCACGTTGGGCTATTCGCTGCTGCCGCTGGGCTGGATCGAGTACACCGTGGAGATTGATGGGCAGGCGTGTGATCTTGTGCGCGACGCGCGCCGTTGGCGCCGCGAGTTCACGCCGCGCGAGGGGCTGCTCACGACTGCGTTCGAGCTTGGCCCCCTGCGGTTGACATGGTCCACGGCTCCGATCCTGGACCAACCGGTGACACCCTTTGCGCTGGAGGTGCGGTCGACCGACGGCGCCGAACACCGGATACGCGTGACGGTGAAGCTGAAGCTGGAGCTGCGCGACGGGCGCCCGCTGGCCACCGGTGGCCTGACGTGGGGCGAGTTCGCGAATGGCGCCTGGCTGCGCTGGGAGGCGCGCGACGACACGTCGGCGGCGGGGATCTATGAACCGGTGACGGTGCGCTGGACGCTGTTCGAGGGGAGCGGCTCGCCGCAGGCTCGCCCTCCAGTTGCAGGCACGGGCGACGTCGATGGAGGGCGAGCCTGCGGCGAGCCGGGCCTGGCGCTCACCTGGTCCGCCACCACCCCGGCCACGACACACTTCGTCTTCGTGTGCGGCGCGGACTACGACGGCACGGAGTCTCCAGGCTTCGCGGCGAAGTGGGCGGCGGTCGGCATCGAAACCGGCCGGCAATCCTGGCGTGACTGGTTCGCCGAGGGCATGGACGTGTGGGTGGGCGATCCGGAGCGCGAGTATCTCCAGGCGTGCGCGCAGTACACGCTGCGGGCCGGCGCGCCGTGGGATCATGGCTGTCCACTCGGCACGATCTGGACACAGAAATTCGGGGCGATGACCTTCTGGGACACGTTCTTCGCGGTCGATGGCTTGCTGCGCGCGGGGCACGTTGACGAGGCGCGGCGGTTCGCCGATTGGTGCACGCGCACGATGCAACCCGCCGGCCGGCCGCATTACTGGATGAGTTGGTACGACGGCACGCCCGGCAGCAACCCGGCGAACGATCAAGGCTATCAGAGTGCGCTCGCGTTCGCCCAGAGCCTGATTCGCTACGCGGAGGTCACCGGTGACACGGCGGCGGCGCTGCCGTATCTGCGGCGGCTGGCCGAATACCTGCTTGATGCCGTGCTGGCTGAGGACGCCGCGGGCACGTGGACGATGAAGGGCACCGTGGCGCACGACGTCGGCGTGGAAACGTTTGCCGCTAACAGTCAGCCGGTGATTCTCGCGTGGGCGGTAAGCTGCCTGGCGAAGTACGCCGAGTACGCGACGGAGGACGATGCACCCGACTCTGTGGCGAAGCTGGACATAGCGCGCCATCGGGAGAGCGCCCCTGGGCCAGCTCGTAGCGCTGGCCCTACCGGTCACACCGTAGGGCCACCGCTACGAGGTGGCCCCTTCGCTAAGGATTCGGACGACGCCCTCACGCGGCGCGCGCGCGCCGCCGCGACATTCTTCCGCCAGGCCGCGACAAAGATCGACCTCACCACTGGCGTGTGGAACGACTGGGCGCCGAACCTGACGCAGAGTCAGCCCTTTGCCGACTATCGCGGGTGGGCTGCGTGGTTCGCGAAGCGTGTGGCCACCGTGCCGTTGCTCGGACGGCAGATCATGGCGTGGGGCGGCGTCAACCATGCCGTCTCGTGCGCGGTCGCAGGCGAGCCGAGCGTCGGCCTGCAGAGCCTGGACCAGTCGCACGACCACGTGTCCGGGCTGGGGTATCTAGGCGAGAGTCTCTGGGAGTTCAAGTGCGGCGGCAACACGCCCTACGTGCCGTCGAGCGGCGGGTACCTGGCCGCGGTCGCCGCGCTGATCTGCACCGGCACCATTTGGCCCGAGGCCGACGGCGCGCGGGAGGTGTGGATCGGACCGAACCTGCCCGAGCGTTGGCGCAACAACCGCTTCCGCTGGCAGAACGTGGTCGCGCTGAACGGTGTGCGCACCAGCGGACGCTACGAACCCACGCGGCTGGAGGTGGAACTGTCGGCACGGCAACCGGTGCGCCTGCGGCTCGCGGTGCCGCCGCGCATCGAGGGCAGCGTCCTGGCGGTGACGGTGGATGGGCGGGCGGTGCCAGTCGCGCCGGAGTCTTCAACGGAAGGGCCACCTCGTAGCGGTGGCCCTACTGGGCGACTGGTAGGGCCAGCGCTACGAGCTGGCCCCGGCAACCAAGTGCTGCTCGACCTCCCCGCCGGCGCGCATACCGTGTCGCTGGCGCGCGACGAATCGGCGCGGCCGGAGATTCTGCTCATCGAACCGAGTCTGCATGGGCGGGCACTTCAGGCCATACTGGCCAAGACCGGGCGCGCGACGATGCGGCTCTGCGAGACGAGCAACCTGCCGGACTGGGTGGCGCGTGCGCCGGTGATCGTGTTGCCGCAGCAGTACGTGACGCTGCGTGTCGATCACGCGGAGGCGCTGGCACGGGCGGTGGAGCGTGGTGCGCGCCTCGTGTGCCTGCACCACAGTGCGAGCCGGTTGTTGGACCGTCGATTGGCGGCGCTGCTCGGGCTGAACGGCACGCACACGCGCGACTACCAGTACACGGCGAGCCGCGTGGAACTGGCGCTCACCGCTGCCGGGCGCCGGGCGCTGCCGGGCGTGCCGGAGCGCTTCCCGACGTGGATCACCACGCCGATCACACCGGCGCCGGAGTCCGACGTCGAGGTGCTGGCGACGCACGCCGACGGCTGCACGGCTGCGGTCACGCGCCGTCGCGTCGGCAAGGGCTGGACGGCCTGGGCGTGCATGGGCGACAAGCTCATGGACCGTAAGAATCCGGGGGAGCCGGCGCCTGAGCCCGGGCTCAGTTTTTGTTACACCGACGGTGGCGGCGCACCCTTCCTGACCTTCGGCAAGTATCCGGATGAACTGTGCGTGCCGCGGTGGATGCACGAACCAAGCTTCGAGCCGTTGCTGCTGGCGCTGGCGGGAGCGAATTGGTGAGGCGTCGGCAGGTTGCGATGTCTAAGAAATCGTGCGCTACCGACGGCGGGCCAGCAGTGGTGCACCGCGTCGCAGGTGCGGACCCGTTCGCCGGTGCAGGGTGGGGGCGGCCCAACGAGACCGGCCGCTGGCCGGCGTCGTGGGTGGGGTGCCCCGAGTTGGAGCGTCCGTCGGCGGTGGTGGCCTTCCGTCTGCGCTTCGCGCTCGCGACCGCGCAGACCTTCCGGTTCCACGTCAGCGGCGATGAGCGCTATGACCTGTTCATCGATGGCGTGCACCTGGGCGATGGTCCCGACCGCGGCGATGCGTTGCACTGGCGATTCGCGACCTACGACGCGAGCCTTGCGGCGGGCGAGCATGTGCTGGTGGCGCGCGTGTGGTGCGCTGGCAAGCAAGCGCCGTATGCGCAGCTCAGTGTCCGGCCGGGGTTCCTGCTGGCCGCCGACGCGCCGCTGACGGACACCCTTTCCACAGGCCGCGCGGCGTGGGCGTACAAGCCCGTGGAGGGCATCGCCTTGGAATGGCACGAACTCACGTGGGGTACCGGCCCCTCCTGCCGGATCGATGGCGCGACGTACCCGTGGGGTATCGAGGCGGGCGATGGCGTTGATTGGCGGCCTGCGGTGACCGACGACACGCGCGCGGCCATTTCTGCGGCGCACCACGAAGCGATCACGATTTTCGAGCGGCTGATGGCGCCGTCCTCGCTGCCGCCCATGCTGCGCGAGCCGCTGGCCGTGGCGCTGCCCGACGCGTTGCGCGCGGTCCCAGCACGGACGCGGGTGGAACAGGTACTGATGTTGGAGGACTACACCTGCGGACGGCCCGTGCTAACCGTCACGGGCGGGCGCGGCGCCACGGTTGCGTTGGAATGGGCCGAGGCCCTGTATGAAACCGTGGACGAACGCTTTCCGTGCAGTCCCAAAGGCCGTCGCGCGCAATCAGAAGGCATGACGTTCGTCGGTGTGGGCGACCGCTTCGTGCTCAATGGGGGCGCCGGCCGCTGCTACACGCCGCTCTGGTGGCAGGCCGGCCGCGTTCTGCGCCTGACCGTGAGCACCGGGGATGACCCGCTACGGCTCGACTCGCTGGTCATCGAGGAAACCCGGTACCCGTTCGAGGTCGCGAGCACCTTCGACTGCGACGACCGCGCCTTCATGGACGCGTGGCCCATCATGCGGCGAACGTTGTCCATGTGTATGCATGAGACCTACATGGACTGCCCGTACTACGAGCAGTTGCAATACGTCGCCGACACGCGCCTGCAGGCGCTCGTGACCTATGTGCTCAGCCGCGACGACCGCCTGCCGCGGCAGGCGATCGCGATGTTCGAGGCCTCGCGGCTGCCGAGCGGGTTGATCCAGGCGCGCTACCCGTCGCGCCATATTCAGGTGATCCCGCCGCTCGCGCTGCTCTGGATCGGCATGGTGCACGACTACGCACTCTGGCGCGGGGACCGGGCCTTCGTGTCCGGCATGCTGCCGGGTGTGCGCGCCGTCGTGGACGCCTTTCTGGCGGCGCGCACCGACGCCGGGTTGGTGAAGTTCCTGAACGGCTGGAACTTCATGGACTGGGTCCCGGCGTGGCATCTGGGCGTGCCGCCGACCGCCGATGACGGATTGAGTGGCGTCATGCAGTGGCTGGTGGTGTTGGCGCTCGGGTACGCGGCCGACCTCGAGCGTTGGGTGGGTGAGCCGTGTCTGGCTGAGCGCGGTGATCGTGCCGCCGCCGCGCTGGCCGAAGCCGCCGCGGCCCGTTTCTGGTCCGACGCGCGCGGCTGCCTCGCCGAGGACTCGCGCCACCAGCATTTCGCGGAGCACAGCCAGGCGCTGGCCCTACTGGGCGGGCGACTCCCGCCCGAGCGGCGCGCCGCCATCGCCGACGCACTTGCCACGGACCGGGGCCTCGACCGTGCCACGATCTCCTTCTCGCACTACGTCTGCGAGGCGTTGGCGCTGGCGAGGCGCGGCGACGCGTTGCTGGCGCGGTTCGATCTGTGGCGCGGGCTGAAAGCCCTGGGCTTCGCGACCACGCCCGAACAGCCGGAGCCGACGCGCAGCGATTGCCACGGCTGGGGCGCCCACCCGATCTACCATGCGTTCGCGTCCGTCCTTGGCATCCGGCCCGCCGGGTTCGGGTTCGAGACAGTCTCCATCCATCCGAATCTGGGGCCGTTGAAGCGGGCCGAAGGTGCTTTGGCGCATGCGCGGGGCACCATTCAGGTGCGCATCGATGGCGCGCCCGATGGCGGTTTGGATCTGCGCGTGACGTTGCCGGAGGGGCTGCGGAGGGTCTGAGCGAAAATCACACGGTGTGCCGGGGCTGGATCCTCAGGAGGGCGGTTCTCTGTTCGCATCGTGTTCGGTTGGTGATGGGAGCGTGAGTCTGGCTACAGTGGGAAGGAGGAAGCATCCATGAATTTCATTCAAGTAACCGCGGATGGAAGAGGGTTCTGTGAAGCGGGCACGGGGGCGCGTTTTGTCCCCATCGGCGCCAACTACGCGTCGGTGATCGGCAAGACCGCGGACAGTCGCTACTCGTATCTTTTCGGCACGGATGCGCACACCGCGCCCACTGGCGTGGCCGAGGTGCAGGCTGCCTTCGCGCGGCTCGGTGAACTGGGCATGACCACCGTGCGGCTCTGGCTGGAGCCCGACGAGTTCTTCCCGCATGGGTACCGGGTGGATTCCGGCGCGGCGGCCCGCTTCGAAGCCCTGCTCGCGGCGGCGCAGGCCAATGGCTTGCGCGTTTCCGTGGGCCTGCACATGTGTCCGATCCCCAGCGGGTGGAAGGTCCGCGGCTTCGAGCCGCCGCATCTGGAGCGGCACGTCGCGCAGTGGCGCGCGCTCGCGCTGCGCTGGGGCGACCGCCCGGAGATCTTCTCGTGGTCGATCGTGGGCGAAGGCATTCTGCCGTGGGAGACGCCATCCATGCGCGCCCAGTGGCCGGCGTGGCTGCACTATTGGTACAACGACGACCTCGAGGCG
>CAZWQJ010000006.1:45889-58269 GCA_964635825.1 uncultured Victivallales bacterium
TGGACGCTGCCGAACCTGGCCGCCAACCAGTGGGCGCGCGGCTACAATCCGTACTTCTTCCTCGACGAGGTGGACTACCTCTGCCAGCACAACTACCCGGCGATGCCCTGCTGGGGCGGCGGCAACGGCGATCCGCTCGATAGCGAGGAGGCCATGCAGTTCTGGCTCTGTGCGAACCAGGTGACCGCGCGCATCTTCGGCAGCCTGGGCAAGCCCGTGATTGCCGAGGAGTTCGGTTGGTACGGGGGTGGGCCAAGCTGGTTTCATATCGACCTGCCGCACCGTCGCGAGGAGGACCAGACGCGCCTGCTGGACCGCGTGATGGAAACCGCCGTCGGTTCGTACGCCGGCTGGCTCAACTGGGCCTGGAAGGACATGCCCCACGAGCGGGACATCACCAACCATTCCGGCCTGTTCCTCGCCGATGGCAAGACCGTGAAGCACTGGGGACGGCGGTTTGGCGAATGGGCGCGGCAACTGAAGGCACAGCCCCCGATTTACGCGCCGGCGACACACGTGCGCGACTTGCCGATGAAAACGCTCTATACCTCGGATCGTGGCCACGAAGGGTGGTGGCAGGAGACCTGCCGCACCTGGGACGTGCAGGCGCCGGACGATTTCCGGCATGTTTTCGAGCGCAAGCCGATGGTGAACAGCCCGATCTTCCACCAGTTTGTGGGCGTTTCGGCGTGAAACCCGTCCGCATTGGCATGGTCGGCGTGGGCGGGTTTGGCGCCTATCGACGGGAGCGCCTCCGCGAGGCCGGCGGCTTCGAATTGGTCGCGGTCTGCGACCGCGATCCCGGGGTGGCGCGCCAAGCCGCCGAGGAGGAGCGCGCGCAGCCGTTCGCGGATGTTGCGGCCATGCTGGCGGAGCCGCTCGACCTCGTGGGCGTCATCATCGCCACAGGCGCGAGCAGCCACGCCCCACTGGCCGTGCAGGCCATGGCGGCGGGCAAGCACGTGTTCATTGAAAAGCCTCTGTGTTCGACCCCAGAGCAGGCCGCCGCGCTGCTGGCCGCGCAGCGAGCGAGCGGCGTGCATGTCGGCGTGGGGCACGCCGCGGTTGAAGACGACGGTGCGGTGCTCGTGGTGGAGCAACTCCGGCGCGAGGGGCGCTTCGGGACGCTCGTCTGCTATGAAGAGAACACGTCGCACTCCGGCGGGCTGATTCTCAAGGACGGCGACTGGCGTGCCGATCCGGCTCACAACCCGGGGGGTATGTTGTTTCAGTGCGGGGTGCACAGCCTGCACCGGCTGATCCACCTGTTCGGGCCGGTCGTGGCCGTACAGGCCATGATGCGCGACGACGCGCACCCCGGCACGCGCACGGTGGATGTCGCGAACGTGCTGCTGCGTCACGCGAGCGGCATGGTGGGCACCCTCAACGCGTATCACGTCACACCCTATTGTCACGAACTGCGGGTCTTTGGCACCTCGGGCGCGGCGTTCATCGAGACGCATGACGGTCGCGGCCAAGCGACGTTCCAAGTGCGTCGACAGGGCGATCCGGAACCGCGCGAGCCGTTGCCGCTCCCGGAGCGTCCCGTCGGGGCGGGGGGCAACAATCTGATCGCCTGGCGCGACGCGATTCGCGGCACCCGTGCGCGCCCCGCTCCCGGTTTGGAGGACGGTCTGCGAGCAGTGGCGCCGGTTTTCGCGGCCATGCGTGCCGCGCAGGAAGGGCGGGAGATGGCGCTGGACGCGCTTTATGCCGAGTGGGGCTGGTCGTCGCCCACGAGGGCCTGCGCATGATCAAGCCATTGCTCATGCCCTGGGCGGAGGCGGGTGCGGTCCGGTGTCATGCGCCGGTCGATCTGCGACAAGCGTTCGAGCGCAAGCTGGTGGCGGATGCGGCCTGGGCCGAGGACAACCAGTACCTGCACGTGTGGCTGACGCCCGAGCGGGCGCGGGTGGAAGCGGCGCGGCAGGCGCTGTTGCGGCGGGCGGCGTCGCTGGCCGGCGGCGAAAACGATGCCACCGAGAATCACACCTGGTGCCTGGCGCCGCACGCCCTGCGGGTCGCGGCCTACGCAACCTGGGTGGAGGCGCTCGCCCCGTGGAGCGCGGCACAGAAGGAGCGGCTGGGGCGGGATCTGGTCCAATTCTGCCGCCAGCATGTGGTGGCGGTGCTGGCCGGCCGCGCGCCCTCCGCGGACAATCAGTACCTCTCGTTGAGCCTGACCTGCGCCATCGTCGGCGAGGGGTTGCGGCGGTTGGGGGTCGAGAAGGAATCGGCCGCGTGGTTATCGCGGCTGGGACTGGAGCGCGCGCGGCTATGGATCGGCGTCATGCCCCCGGACGGCTACAGCGGCGAAGGCTCCACGTATCACCTGGAAGTGGTCGGGCCGCTGGCGATGTGGTTGTGCATGCTGCTGGTCGAGCAGGAAGGGCCGGGTGTGCTGGCGAGGCCGTTCGGGCCTAACGGTACCACGTTGGCGGCGATTCTCGATCTGCAACGCGACCTGGCCAGCCCCGCGGGTGTGGCGCCCGGCTGGGACAGCGCGGGCTGGACGCCATACTACACGCTGGCGCCACTCGTTTATCGCTGCCGCGTCACGGGCGAACCGGTGCCGGAGGCCTTGATCCGCCAGCAGTGGGATGCCTTCGACACGATCGCCTGGCGCCCCGATGACCGGATGTGGACGTTGCTGTGCTGGCCGGAAGAGCGTCGAGCATTGCCGATTGCGCCAGCAGTGTCCGGCTGGACTCGCCCGCAGTGCGCCGCCGTGATTGACCACATGCCGACGCGTTCGCGCTTGATGCTGTGCGCGGATCGAACGGCGGAGGCGCTGCAAGCCGTTGGCCGGTACCAGTGCAACCCCAATCACCTGCTATGGGAGGTCGATGGCGTGGCGGTGCTGGGCGACGGCGGCAAGCAGTCGGGCGCGCGGCTGGCGTCGGATGTCGCCGGATTGCGCGCACGGCTCGAACCGCAGCGCTTGGAGCGCCTGCTGCATCAGTACGGCGATCTGGAAGCGTTTCTTGCCGCGATCGATACCGGCCTGCCCGGCATGGCTAACACCGTGATCGTGGGCAACAGCCGCGAGTGGTTTCCCCTGGAGGCGACGGCGGGCACGTGCGTCTGGGAAGCGCGCTCAACCGATGGACACGCCGTCGCCTTCGACTGCCGGGCGCTCTACGATCCGGCCCTGTCACTGCGGATCGCGCGGCGGTTCATCGCCATGGATGCGGCGGGCGTAGGCTGGGTCGTGGACGACTACCGGGCGGACGACGCGCAGCCGTGGACGTGGCAGGTGTACGTGCCACCGACGGCGTCGCTTGTTTCCGGCGGTTTGCTGGTGCCGACGACTGGGACGCGCCGGGTGATGCTTGGGTGGCCTCGGGGCGAGGTGGCGCAGGTGGAAAATGTCCCCGCGTATCCGAGCGCGGCGCCGCATGGGGTCTGGTCGTGGAATGGCAGCCGCCGCGTGACCCGGCGGGGCGGCGGCGCGCACCTGCGCCTGGCCACGGTGCTCCTGCCGTTTGAAGCGGTGGACCTGGAGGTGCGGCAGATTGATGAATGGCAGTGGGAAGCGTGTTGGCGCGGCGGACGGGCGCGTATCGCCGTGCCGGATTTGGGCGACGCGCCAGCGGCCATTCCCGCGGTCTGTCCGCCGACCATGACAGGCGACGAACCTGTCTGGGTGGCGGATCCGGCTTGCGCGACTGTACCGGACGCCCAGTTCCTCTCGCAGGTAACGGCGCCGGCGCCTGGGGCGTGGCGCGACACCGTTCGGGCGCTTCTGCATCTGGCGTTGCGCGGTAACCGTGCGGTGGGGCCGGCGGCGGAAGCCTTGTTGCGGGACCAGCACCAGAAGTACCATGTACACTCCGTGGCCTGCCGGGTGCTGGGCGCCATACCGGACGGCGCTGCCGTGGACTTGTTGGAGCAATGGCGTTGGGCGCCGGAGCCGAACATCGCCGTTCGCGCACGTGAGGCACTGGTGAGGTTGGACGGCGTGACGATTGAGGCAAAGGAGTAGCAGATTGAAGAACCATCGCCAACGCGTGCGGGTGGCGGTTGCGCAGCACGCGGCACAGCCGGGGGAAGCCGATCGCAACGCGGAGCTGGCCATCGAGTTGGCCGCCAGCGCGGCGGGCATGGGCGCCACATTTGTGCTGCTGCCCGAGATGAACATCACCGGCTACGAGGTCGCGCTCGACTGGCGCGCCTTGGCCATCGGCGCGGATCATCCAGCGCTCGCGCGCGTTGCGCAGGCAGCCGTGGCTCATCGCATCGCGATTGCGGCCGGCTTCATTGAGCGCTGGGAGCGTGGCTTCTCCATCTGCCACACGGTCTTCCGGGCGGACGGTACGCAGGCGTTTCAGCGCAAGGCGGGCGGGCCGGGCGCGACGGCCGACGGGTGCGTGGGCGATCCGACGCGGACGCAGGTGTCCGTGGGGCGGCTGCGGATCGGCTTCATCATCTGCGCGGACGGCGGAGATGAGACATTGTGGCAGCAGGCGGTGGCGGGGGGCGCCAATCTTATTGCGTGGCCGTCAGCGGGATACGACCAGTGGACGCGGCTTGCAGGTGGCGCGGACGAGCAGGTGGTGGCGACTGTGGCGGCGAACGGCGCGGCGGCGCGGCGCAACGCTCAGGCCCGGGCTCAGGCGCTGCAACTACCGCTGCTGTTGAGCAACCCGATCGGACCGACGTCGCATGCGGCGTGGCCGGGGAATTCCGGTATTATCGACGGAAAGGGCGCGGTGCGCGCCTGGCTGCCGGAAGAGGCGGTTGTCGAGCGCATGCAGCCCGGGGTTGTGGTGGCGGATGTGGAGGTGGTGGAGTGAGGTCGATGAGACGCTTGATATGGACGTCACGGTTTACAGGTAGGGCCACCGCTACGAGGTGGCCCTTGGGCCGGCTCATAGCGCCGGCCCTACTTGGGGCGCTTCTGCTGGCGGTCAGTGCCCGGGCCGCCGAGCCAGCCGCTCGCGCCAACCGGTCGGGGCCGCCGCGAGGGATCGAGCTGACCCGGCTGCAGCCGGACAGGGCCGAATTCGGGACGCTGCCGTATCCGGAGGAGAGCCTGCGCGCGGACGTGCAGCCGCGTGGATCGGGCCCCGGCATGTTTGACACCGCCATCTGGTATTCCGGCAACCAGTTCTGGCCGGACGCGCGCAAGATCGTACAGGTGCTGCCAACGACGCTGCCCGAGCCTGGGGCCTATCGCAGCAGCATGACCAATCTGTTCATGGTGACTGGCGGGGCCAGGACCGGCGTGGGCCTCTGGGTGCAGGTGACGATGATGTACCACCAACTGGACTACGCAATTCCCCGCGGGGCACGCACCTTCACGGCGCTGGCGTTCACCACCGACGACTCGCACGGCTACATGCCGGACTGGGCCAACTACAGCGGCTGGCAGGACTGCACGCTGACGGTGCTGGTGGACGGCAAAGTGGCGCAGGAAATCGCCTGGAACAAGGTGTCGGTCCCCATGGGCGCGGGTGCGCTGGTGGGCGAAATCGAGGTGCCGCTGTCGCTGTCCGCCAAGACCCTGACCATCCGGTTGCAGGCATCCCCGGCCATTGACTGGAACAAGAACGTTGAAGTGGTGATCGCGGAGGGGGCGTTCAGCGCCTCGCGGGGACCGGCACGATGAGGGGGGGGAGGGTTGTCATCCTGTTGTTCCTGCTCCTCGCGCCGGCGGTGCGCGCCGAAGATGCGGGTCTGATCGCGTTTACGCTTCCGGAGACCCAACGCGTTTCACTGGCGGTATTCGATGCGCATTCCGGAAAACTGTACCGCGAACTGCTGCGCGGGAGCCGGCTGGCGGCGGGTCGGCATGCGATCCGCTGGGACGGGCTCGACAAGCACGGCGTACCCGTGACGGCGACCGAATGCGAGTGGCGGCTCGTGCGGTCGCCGGGGCTGGTGGCTTCGTTTCAGTTTATGCTCGGGAAGAATCCGCCGCACGCGCCTTGGGGCGAATGGCCGGGCAATCACTCGTCCGTCTCATGTGTGGCGGTGGATGAGACAGGCATCTACCTCGGCGCCAACCACGCGGAGGCGCACACCGAAATCGTGAAGCAGTCGCGCGACTGGACGAACCAGTTCTGGGCCATCGGTCAGACGTACGACGGGCATCATCCGCTGTTCCTCGCGGCAGCGAACGGCAAGCTCTTCGCGTTGACGGCTGCCGGGTTCCTCCGCCGCTACAACCGCGACACGGGCGCGATCGAAGGCACCTGGGATTTTACGTGGAACGGGCAGAAGGCGAACCACTTCAGTGCTTACGGGAAAACGCTGGCACTGGCCTTCAAGGAACAGAACGCCGTGCGCTTGGTGGATGCCGAAACCCTTCAGGTCCGCGAAACGCGCAGCGTGCCGGCGCCGGTGGCGGTGGTCGGCGATCTGCTGATCGTTTCCGGCAGCCAGGTTGTGGACGGTCACGGAAACGTGGTGTTGAATGGCCTGACCGATCCGCGCTCGTTGGCGACCGATGGTGAGGTGCTCTACGTTGCCGAGGGCGGCACCAGTCAGCAGCTCAAGAAGTTCGCGCGCGACGGGAAGCCGCTCGCCGCGTTCGGGCGACCCGGCGGTCGCGAACTTGGGTTGTACAAGCCGGAGAACTTCCGCGACATCGCGGACATGGCCGTCGATGGCCGCGGGAACCTCATCATCGCGGAGCCGAGCGCCCCGCGGCGCACGGCCATCCTCGACGGGCGGGACGGGCATGTCGTGGCCGAGTACTACGGTGGGCAGGCGTTCTACATGGACGCGATCGCCGACCCGCGGGATCCCACCGATGTCTTCTTCGAGAACTACCGGGGCACCTACACCCACGCGAAGGTCGACTACGATAAGCGCACGTGGCGGGTGCACGCGGTCTACACGCACGCGCCCGACATGGGCGGTTCGCCCTACAACCAGTTCCGCATCCGGTATCGCGACAGCCAGCGCTGCTTCATGGCGTCGGCGCAGCCGGTGCTCTTCCGCGTGGACGAAGCGGCGGGTCGGTGGGAGCCGTTTGTCAGCGTACAGCCCGAGGGCTTCCTGCGACCTGACCGGTTGACCGCAGACTACGTGACGGACGGGTTCAGCGTGCTGGCCAAGGGGAGCTGGGAGAAGCCGGCGTTCTTCCGCTACAACCTCGTGCCGCCACTGGACTTCACGGTCGGAGCGGCGTTCCCGGACAACGAGTTGCCGGGCACGCCCGACACCCGTGGGCTGTACGAGGATGCCGAGAGCAATGTCTACGCCTTCGTGGCCGGGCGTACGATGCCCGGGGAGGAGCGGCACGGCTATTACTGGCCGGCTTGCGAACTGGGGACCGCGCGCCTGCTCAAGTGGAGTTCCGACGGTGCACTGCAGTTTGCGGTTGGCCGCCATGCGGTGGTGCCTGGAACGCGCGGCGAATTCTGCCAGCCCGCCGGGATCATGGGCGAAACCCATGACTGCCTCATCCTGCGCGACCGTGGCGGTCAGCCCGCCGGTCTGGTCTGGACGAAGGATGGCCTGTATGTGGGCACCCTGATGGACCGGCGCGCGAAGGACGGGCTGCCCGATCACCTGTATCGCTGGGACTACTGGAAGGACGACTCGCTGGTCGGTGAACTCGTCACGCGGGCCAACGGCGACGTGTATTGGTTCGCGGCGGGACCGGGCGACAACCCGGTTTTCAAGATTTCGGGTTGGGATCGGCTTGTCCGCGAAAGCGGCCGGGTGACGGCACCGGCCGGGGCCGCGGCGGCACGTCGGACGGGCATGGGTTGGCGAGCGACCTACTATCGCGATACGGCATTCGGCGAGGCGGCCTTCACGCGCACCGATCCAATGCTGCGCTTCGGGGCCGTGAACGACAACGACAACGGCCTCGGCTGGCCGCAGTGGTGGACGCAACCCGGGGGGGCGGACCTGCCCGCGTCCGGCTTCTCCGTCGTCTGGGAAGGCGAACTCGAACCCACGCTCACCGAGCCGCATGTGTTCAGCGTGTACTTCAGCGGCATCTTCAAACTGTGGCTCGGCGACGAGCTCATCCTCTCCAGCAGTCGGCAGTCCAAACCCTGGTCACGCCCGTACTGCGGAAACCTGGATGGCCCCGCGAAGACGGCGGACAGCGCGCCGGTCATGCTAACGGCAGGGAAGCGGGTGCCGATGCGCATCGAGTGGCGCGGGTTGGAGTCGGTGCAGACGCGGGACAGTGGCTACCGCGGCCCGCTGTTCCACTTGAACTGGGAGGCGCGCTCGTTCGACCGCATGGCGATCCCGGCGGTTTGCGTGTACCCGTCGGAGCGGGCCGGCGCGGAGCCGGCACCATAAGCACGCACGCCACACAACCGGACGATAAGCCCTTCACCTGCGGCAGCCTGACGTACACGCGGGCGACGCTCACCGTGCTCTTCGCGTGGCTGCTCTGGGGGGACGTCTGCTACACGCTGATGGAGTCCGTGGTCCCTACCATCGTGCCGCTCAAACTGCAGGAACTGGGCGCCCCGAGCACCTTGCTTTCCCTGATCCTGACCACCCTGCCGGCGATCCTGAATCTTACCGTGTGCCCCTGGGTCAGCTACCGAAGCGACCGACATCGGAGTCCCCGCGGCCGGCGCATCCCGTTCATTCTGTCGACGATGCCCTTCCTGTGCGTGAGCCTGATTCTTATGGGCTGGAGTCCGGAAATCGCCGCCTGGCTGACGGAGCGGGTGCCGGCCCTGCGTGCCGTAGCGCCCGCCAGCATCGTCATCGCGCTGATCGGCACCTTCATGGTGCTGTTCCAGTTCTTCAACATGTTCGTGAATTCTGTCTACTGGTACCTGTTCAACGACGTGGTGCCGGCCCATATGCTGGCGCGGTTTACGGGACTGTTCCGCATTGTCGGCACGGGGGCGGGCGCCCTGTACAGCGGGTTCGTGCTACCCTTCGGCTTGTCGCACATGCGGCAGGTCATGACCGGCGCCGCGATGCTTTACTTCGTCGGCTTCGGCCTCATGTGTCTCTTTGTCCGCGAGGGGACCTACCCGCCGCCGCCCCGCGAAGACCGCCCCCGGCAAGGACCGCTGCGAGAGTTCGTTGCGAACTTCCGCACCTACATGCGCGAGTCATTCAGCAACCGGTTCTACTGGTACTTCTATTTGTCGCAAGCCTTCTTTGCCATGGCGTGCGCGGGCGGCGTCTTCGGCATGTTCTACCAGTTGGAAATGGGGCTGAATCTCGCTCAGATCGGCAAGCTGGGCATGGTGGGGCAGGTGATCGGCATGGTGGCGGTTTACTTTGCCGCCATCTTCGTCGATCGCTGGCATCCGCTGCGCGTGCTCACGTACCTGTCGATCTTCGGGGCGATGACGGGGTTCGGCGGCTGGATCTGGTTGTGCATGACCTTCCCTCCGGAGCTGTACTTCTGGATGAGCCTCGGCTCCACGTTCTCCGGCGTGTTTGCGGGAGCGCTGAGCGGGTGCTGCCTGTTGCCGGCCTTTATGCGACTGATGCCCAAGTCCCGCTACGGGCAACTCAGCTCGGCTTACGCCATGGTCCGATCAGTGGCGACGATTCTGGCTGGTGCACTGGCTGGCGTGTTTATGGACGTGCTGTTGAAACTGCACGACGGGCAGCCCTTCGCCTACCGCTACCTGTTCCTGTGGTTCTGGGTTTTCAATATCCTCACCTGCATCTGCTACATGCTCGCCTACCGTCAGTGGCACCGACTTGGCGGTGATGCGAGCTACCGCCCTCCCGCCAATTGGGAACCGTCGGGATACGAACTGGCGAACGACGACAAACCCTCGGTGCCCACCAGCCCGCGCCTGCTCCGGCTTGCCCTGCATCTGTTCACGGGCGTGCTGGTTGCCACGGTGGCTGCCGGTCCCGCTCTGCTTTATCTGTTGCGCGGCGACGCGGTCTTGACTCTCGGACTCGGGAATTTCGCGTTTACGCTGCACCTGCACCCAATGCCGTCGGCGGCGACCTGCCTGCTGACCCTCTATCTCCCCGCGTCGGCGCTGACGCTGGCCCTGTGGCTGCGACTGGTCCGCACGATCCGGCGCGGGATGTCGTCCATAGCGGTCGGCGCGAAGCCCCCTCAGGGCCTGCCGCACCACGGCGTGTTGGTGGTGCTGGGCATCCAGGCCGTGTTCAGCCTGCTCATTGCCTGGATGCAGTTTGCGTGGCTGATCCACATCGACCGGCCGTATGAGCTGAGCATCATCGGCGTGTCCGTCGTCCTGGGCAACCTCGCCACCGTGGTTGCGTATCAAGTGGTTCGGTGGATGGAATCGGGGCTATCATTAGTTGCCCCGGGGGTGTGATTGAAGGGAGGCGCGCGTACATGAATTCCAGGGAGCGTGTTGAGGCCGTTCTGCGGGGTACCGTGCCGGATCGGGTGCCGGTGTGTCTTCACAATTTCTTACTGGCGACGCGGGAGTCAGGCATCCCGCTCGAACGCTACCTTACCGATGCCTGCGCCACGGCGGACGCGCATCTGCATGCGCTCGACCGGTATGGGCACGACTGTGTGCTGGTGGACCTGGATACGACGATGTTGGCGGAAGCCATGGGGGCGCGTCGCGACTGCGCGCCGGGCCAGCCCGGGCACCTTGGCGGACCGGCGATCGGGGATCTGAGCGAGGTGGGGCGGCTCCGCGTCGTCGATCCCGAGCGGGACGGCCGGATCCCCGTGCTGCTGGAGGCGGTTCATCGGCTGGCGGAGGCTGTCGGTCGCGAGGTGGCGATCCGCGGCAACGCCGACCAGGCGGCCTTTTCGCTGGCCTCGCTGCTGCGGGGGCAATCGCTGTTCATGATGGATCTGGCGACACAGCCCGATGATCCCGCGATACGCGACTTGCTGGACGTTTGTCATCAAAGCCACCTCGCCGTGCACCGGGCCCTGATCCGTGCCGGCGCCCATTTCACCTCCCTGGGCGACAGCCCCGCGGGCCCCGACATGATTTCACCGCGCATGTTCACGGCGTTCGCGCAGCCCTGCCAGGAACGGCTGGTGCGGGAACTGGCGGCGGAGGGCATCTTCACGGTCATCCACGTTTGCGGCAATACATCGGCCATTCTCGACCGGTTCGCAACGTATCCGAATTGCGGTTTCGAACTCGATTACAAGACCGATGCGGTGCGTGCCAAGGGCACGGTGGGCGCCGGACACGTCCTGTTCGGCAACATCGATCCGAGCGCGATCATCGCTTCCGGCACACCGGAGCAGGTTCGCACAGCGACAGCGGACTTGATCCGCATCTGGAAACCTGGCGGACGGTTTATCCTGAACGCCGGTTGCGCCATACCGGACTGCACACCATCGGAGAATGTGCATGCGCTGCTGGATGCCGCCCACCAGTTCGGGAGCTATAGCGGTTGACGTGGACGCCTCGCACGCCCTGCGTCCCCCTTGCCGGTCCCCCGTTGCAGCGTGGCCGGCTTGTCCCACCGCAGTTGACCAACGAAGGCGGACACGCGCCTGGCTCCGGGCTCCGCCACCGCCCGTGCGCCGGTGATCCCGGCCCTCACACCCCCTGCCGCGCCGTAACGCATCTTGGCGCAGGCGGGTCCGTGCCCACCGACGCCCTGCACGGTTCCGTCGCCACTCACCACGCGCTCGGCTGCGGTCCGGTCACACAGCCGCGCCCCTTGCGGACCGCTACGGCGCTGGCACGCTGGCTGCGAACGCAGAGCAGCCAGCGCGCCAGCGCCTCCGCTCCGGACGCGCTCCGACAAGCTCCGCGCGAGCGTGCGCGCTACGCGCGCCTCCCCGCTTCGGCGGCCCGCGGCGGCACGTAAGAACGAACCGCCGCGCACCGCCTCCGCCCCAATCCTCAGTACCCCCGCGTCGCCGTGCCCGAGCAGCTTCCCGCGAGATCGTGGAGGACCACGAACTCGTGGGCTCCGGCGTGTGCACGCGGAGCTGCCACTACGTGTCACACCGCGTGCCCCCGCCGGAACGCTGCCCGTTCACAACGCCGCGCCCCTCCGGATCGCTACGCGGCTGACACACCGGCTGCGAACGCAGAGCAGCCGGTGCGCCAGCCGCTCCGCTCCGGACGCGCTCTCCCGTTGGTCGGCGCGAAGGTGTGCGCTTCGCGCGCCTCCCCACGTGCAGCGAATCGAGGCGTTGCCGTCTACGCCCGCACCGCCACGAATCGCTGCACGCCCCTTCGTCAGTACCCCCGCGTCGCCGTGACCGCACAGCTTCCCACGAGATCGTGGAAGACCACGAACTCGTGGGCTCCGTGGTCGTCGGCGCTGAGGACATCGCCGCCGCCCACGGACCGCCGCCCGGCCACAGCGCCGCCCCCTCAGACGCGGTTCTCTTCGTTCACCGCGAGGGTGTGCGGCCGCGGACGGCCGCACCTGCATTACCGGAGCGCGGCGGGCGGCCCCATGAACGCCTCTGCCCCCCCTCAGTTCCCCCCTTTGGAATCCCCCCTCCCGCC
>CAZWQJ010000007.1:0-27002 GCA_964635825.1 uncultured Victivallales bacterium
CGCACGTCGCGAATGAGAGACGTGGCGTTGGAGGCCCAGCCGAACAGGTCGGTCCCGGGCTCACCGATCTCGCAGTCCCAGGCGCTGTGGTTGAAGGTGCCGTCCAGCATGACGCCGACTCCAGCGCTATCCATGGCCGCGACAAAGTTGGTGAACTCGGTCATGGCATTGTCGTCGGTGGCCGGGTCGCCAAGGACGGGGTTGACCTTCCAGTAGTTGCGCACGGCATAGGGACTGCCGGGATCGAAGGGCGCTTGCGTCAGCGCGTCGATGCCGCGGTTGTCGGCGCCGATGGGATGGATCGGCTGCAGCCAGATCATATTCACGCCGAGGCCGGTGAAGTGGGCCGTGTTGATGCGGTCCGGCTTGTTGGTGTTGGCCAGGTACATGTCCTTGAAGGTACTGCGGCCGAAGAAGGTCGCGTCCGTGGCCTCCGCGACCATGGGGTTGAGCTCGTACATGGTGATGTCGAGCGCCTTGCGCGGCGAAACCACGACTGCGGCATCGCGGCGCAGCCCGTTGTCCGTGAAGTACGCGTAGGGGCCGCCGTTGACTTTATAGCGGGCGTCGATCCGGTAGGCGCCGCACTTGCGGATGGTCAGGGTGCAGGCGTAGCGGCCGCCGCCGAGGTCCTGCATGGGGTAGGCGCGGTAGTAGGTGTCGGCGCTGGTCGTGTTGACCAGCGAACGGTCTTCCTCGATCACCGCGTAGTCGCGGCGGTTGAGGTTGGAGAATAACTCGACATCGCTGAGGGTGGCGCCGGGGGCCACGTTCGGCTGCAGGATGACGGTGATCTGGGCTGTTTCGCCGGCAACTTCGTTAAGGAAGAAGCGACGCAGGCCGTAGTTGGCATCGTTGGTGTTGCTGCCGACGACCGTCCACATCTGTGGCTTGCCGGCGTCGAAATAGCCGTCGCCATTTTCGTCGCGAATGCTGTGGAGGGGCACGCGCTGGAACTCCATGACATCCACGTTGTTGCCGGCATCCCAGACGTCCGGGCCCTGCGCATTGATCGGGCCGGCGTCGTTGCTGCCGTAAGCGATCGCGGCGATGTACAGGGCTTCGGGAACGGAACCGAAGGCGTCGACGAGGTTAATCTCGCCTTCGAGTGCGTTGGGCGAGTTTGCGTTGGTTCCGGTGGTATTGAACCAGCCGCTGTAGGAGTTCTGCCCTTCGCCGGCGAGGTAGGGCTTGCTGGCGGTGTCGATAAAGACCTGCCCGGCTTTGGCCCACGGTGCGGGCGTGGCGTCACCGAGCTCGTCCGAGACGTAGAGGAAGTGGTCGTTGCCACCGCCGCCGGAGCTGTAGGTGGAGACATAAAGGCTGCCACCACGCACGGCCGCCCGGATTTCCATGCGACCGCCGCCCCCCGGGACGATCACGTAGTCATTGCCATCAAACGAGCCGTTCATGTTAAAGAACCGGTTGGTCGCGCCGAGGACCGAGGCCTGCCAGTCCTTGCCGTCCCACGTGCCGGCGCCATTGTGGAAGGTGAAGTCCACGGAAGTCGCGTTGGTCGGCACCAGATACTGCACCTGCCACTGCCCAACGCCGGTGGAGGACATGTTCGTGCCCACAACGTCCTGCCACTCGCCCATGGTCTTCTTGGAGTGGCCGACGTGCATGACAACGGAGGTGGCGCCGTTGAGCGCCCCGTCGCGCGGCTGGAAGGTCACCGTCAGGGCGGCGCCGCGAGCGACCGGCTCGGGCGTCCAGGTGGCGAGCGAGCTCTGCGTCGGGATGCCCGTGGGGTGGCTGCCGCCGTTGTAGATGCTGTACTTGTAGATGTTGTCGTCCTCGACATAGCCGGCGTAGACCTCGGCGTAGTTGCTATACCCATCGCCGTCGGAGTCGCGTTGATCGTCCCACTGGCCGCTGTAGTAGGTCGAGTGGTTGTAGGGGTTCAAGCGCGTCCAGTTCTCGCCCTGCTCCGGAATGAAATCGTTGTCGTCGCCGGGCCAGGCTTGGTCGGGGCCGGGTGCGCCGTCGCTGAAGTACGGCATTTCCACATTGTCCGGCAGGCTATCGCCATCGCTATCAATGTGGTTGTCGCCCCACAGGTTGAACGCGACCCGGGACACGGCGCGGCTGGTCACACCGCCATCGACCCGGACGGCCTCGAGGAAGTGCTGGCCATTGACGAACGCGCCCCACAGTCGCTGCGTGGCGATGTTGGCCGGGTCCCGATCAAAGACGACGAGACCATCGAAAACATTCGTGCGCGAGCCGCCGTTGAACGGCAGTCGGTACCCATCCCAGTAGAGCCGCACATCGGAGGGGGAACCGCCCGTGGGGGTGACGACGGTTTTGAAGAAGGGGAGCTCAAGGGTGGCCCCGTCGGCGTGGCTGAGCGCGATCGCCTGCGCATTGTTCTGTTGCGCATAGTTGCGCGTGATGACGCTTTGGTTGATGACGGCCCGGGGTGTATCCCAGTTGGCCTCGGTCGCGGTGACCGTGATGGTTCGCGGTCCCGCCGGAATGCCGACCATGCTGAACTTCCAGAGGCCCTTCATGATTTCGTGGGCCGTGTTCGTCACGCCGTTGATCCCCACCGTCACCCCATAAGCGGTGAAGTCCGGATTGCGAATGATCATGACGGCGTCGCCGTGGAGCGTCTGCCCCTCGGCGGGGTACTCGATGTCGAGTTCAGGACCGTGGCGATCCACGTAGACGACGCGTGTCTGGGTGTTGAAGAGGGCCGGAAACTGCCCGGCCGTGCGCTGGTTGAAGGCGCGCACTTTCAGCACGTTGAGCCCTTCCGGGATGGACGGCGGAAGGTTCACGTTCAGCGTCCAGTTCGTGGCATTCAAGGCGCTCATTTCCTCAAACCGCCCGACGATCACGTCGTTCACGTTGGAGTAGTGTGTGTTCGGCCCCAGCTTCACGTTGCCCTGGCCCCACTTGATCATGACCATGTCCACCGCGCCACCCGGGGTGCCGAAGTGCGCGCTGATGGTGAAATTCGTGCTGGTCACCCGCGTGAACTGACGCGCCTTGGTGGCCGCATGCGTACCGCCCGGGACGTCCCAGTCGATGAGTCCGACGCCGGCTCCGAGAACATCGATCTTGAGTGGGTCGGCGGTCTTCGGGGCGTAACAAACCCAACCCTGGCCACCCATACCCGGGACCTCGATGTTCACGACGCCGCTCGCGCCCACAGTCACATCAGAGAGGTTGTTGCCGGCGTAGTCCTTGAGCACCGTGTTCTGAGCAAAACTGGTAGTCAGGGACCGGGTCTGATTTCCGCCCGAGTCGTTAAGCGCCGTCAGCATCAAGGCGTCGCCGGGGTCACGGCCGTTGCCATCCGCATCCGACCACCGCTCCAGCGCAAAGTAGTCGCCGTCGTCCTTCCAGAGGTTGTGCTCTTCGCCCCAGGCAAACTGCTGGTGGATCCAGACCAGGTTCGGGATGTCGTCGAAGGAGTCCCCGAGCGCCTGGCTGTCATGCCCCGGAATCATCCAGGTCTTGTTGCGCGTCGGGTTGTTCGGGTCGTAGGGATTTCGGCCGTAATTGTCCCAGAGAATATTGTTGCCGGTGAAGTAGACCATCGGGAAGCCGATGTGGGTCAGAATGTAGGCGTAGGCGAGGTTGGCCTTGCTGGCGGGGCCCTCATCGTGCCCCCAGACATAGGAAATGCCGTTGTTGGGGCCGAAGTCGGAACCGAAGGCGCCGAGCCCATTGAGGTTGCCGTTGAATTTGGAGTCGGCGTGCTTTTTCATCTGGTAGTCGAGGAAGCGCATGGGGTTGCGGTCGTTGCCGCTGTAGCCGTACCAATACTTGAGCTCGTCCCAGTAGCTGAGGATCTCGGCGAAGATCAGCGCGTCGTCGCGTTCGCCGAGGTAGTTCTGGAAGAGCTGGTCGGCTTCGTTGGCGCTGGAATCCGAGTAGCCGCGGCGCGCGTTGTAGTTCCATTGCGCCTCGTGCAGGAATCCGGACCCGCGCGTTCCGAAGAACTCGTGGGGCACATGCTTGCCGGCATCCAGTCGCAGGCCATCGTAATCGATGGCATTTCCCAGCCAGGCGATCCAGCGGAAGAGCATTTGGTCCACGCGCTCATTGGCGTAGCCGGCCGGGTAGTAGGGATAGCGGTCGTACTGCCCGGGGTGCCGCACGAAGGATTGCCCCGCGACCAGATTCCAGCCGGGGGTGTTGGCGCCGCCCGTGAATCGGTTGGCGTCATGCGCATCTTCGGTGCGGATATCGATGAGTTGGGCGAGTTCCATCCACATCGTGCCGCCATAGCCGTTGTCGGGCGTCCACTGATCCATGCGCGGGCCGCGCTTGTAGTTGAGTGAGTTCGCGTAGCCCTGGGCCCACTGCACATGAAAATCTTCGGGCACCATGCCCGGGTACTCGCGGAAGTCCGGCCCGTTGCCGTTGTGGTTCATGATGATGTCGGGGATGACCTTCACATCCATGGCGTGCGCCGCGCGGATCATGTTGTTGAGCGCGCCGCGGGTGCCGTAGCGCGTGGCCAGCGAGCCCCGCTGCGGCACATCGCCAATGTCGAAGCGGTCATAGAGGTTGTAGCCGACGTTGGCCCACTTGGTGCCCTGTCCCGTCGGGCCTTTGGTGGGGGGGGGGGTCCAGATGTAGTCGTAGCCAATCTCCGCCACCTCCGGCATGCGGCGGTACATCTCATCCCAGTCACTCTCGAACCATTGCAGCATGACCTCGGCACGTGCGGCGGTCGCGGCGAGGAGGGCGAGGACGGTGAGACAGGCCCCGGCGGCGCGCCGGGTGCGGGGGTACGGGAGGAATGTTCGGCTCATGTCGTTCCTTTGCGCTGGTGCCGGACCCGCCAACGGCCTGGCCACGCCCACAGTTTACCAGTGCGGCAGCCCACCCGCAATCGTCCAGATTTCGAGGTTGCTCCCACAATCATGATCTAGGATAATACTAGGTTAGGAGGTGGCGAGATGTCGAGGGGAATAGACGGCCGGGCGAGTCGCGGGTGGTGGACCGGGTGGTGGGCGCTGACTCAGTGCGTGCTGATGGTCCTGCCGGCGACCGCCGGTCAATACAAGGTCTACAGCTCCTATCTCTGGCACCTGCAGCAGCCCATCTACTGGCCCGAGAAGGCGGCGGGTCTGAACCGTTACCAGTTCGCCTACGAGTCACTCGGCGGCAGCGCCACCTACCCGGGGCACCCGCAGAACAACCTGGCCGACATCTTCGGCCTCGATGACCGCAAGGCGGTCTACCAGTTCCGCACGCGGGATTCGGTGGCCTCGATGACGGGGCCCGACTCGGGTGCGCAGCTTTCGTACGCGGCGAGCCTGATCGAGAACGTCTGGAGCCTGGGTGACCACAATTCCCTGGGCTATGGCCCGACCTGGTACAGCTGGATCCGCGAGGGCATGGGCTGGCAGACCACGCGCGGCACCCGCCGCCTCGAGCCGATCGGCTTTTCCTACCACCACGCGTTCATGCCGCTGATCGACCCCGACGCGCGCCGCAAGGAGATCGCCATCAACCGGGAGATCTGGTGGAAGGCCTGGAATGGGAATGCAAACAAGTCCGATCACCCGAAGGGCTTCCGCTGTTCGGAAGAGGCGTTTTCGACGCGCATGATCAAGGACCTGGTCGAGGCGGGGTACGAGTGGGTGATCGTGCCGAATCATCACCTGTCGCGCACGCATCCGAATTACGTGCGCCAGAACGGCAAGGGGATCTACGACCCTCCCAACCGGGCCGACCAGATTAGCGCGAACAATGGCGGGACGTGGTACTCCGGCGAGATCGACGGGCGCGGCTCAACGGAGTCGGTGCCGTTCTCGTTCCAGGCGCACCGGGCGAAATATGTGGATCCGGCCACAGGCCAGGAATACACGATCATCGTGGTGCCGATGACGGATCTCGGCAGCTATCGCGACGGCTACAGCGCGCAAGGGATCGATCTGCTGAACCTGCTGAACGGGTTCGCCAACAACAGTCAGCCGTGCATCGCGCTATTCTCGCACGACGGCGACAACGCCTGGGGCGGCGGCTTCAGCTACTACCAGGAAGCCGTTCCCAACTTCACGGCTCAGGCCACAGGGGCGGGCTATCGGCCGACGACCATCCAGACGTTCCTCGACGAGAATCCTCCGCCCGCGAATGACATCGTGCATGTGGAGGACGGCGCCTGGATGAACGCCGAGAACGATTGGGGCCATCCGATGTATGTGAACTGGCTGTGGCCACCGCAGCGCAACCGCAACCAGCCGGGCTTCAACGCGCAGGACCCGTCCACCTACGCCGATATTGAAAATGGCTGGGCCGAGGATTTCCGCAACTGGGCCGTCATTATGGCGGCGCAGAATTACGTGAGCACGGCCGAACAGGTTCACAAGGACAACGCGGGAACGGTGGCGGACTGGAAGATCCAGGAGCCCGTGCAGCGCAGTGGCGGCGACAACGGCGCCAATGCGGCAGAACAGGCCTGGCACTACCTGCTCGGGGCGCTCGACAGCGGCTACATGTATTACGGCGGGGCCATCGACATGGAGGTCAAGCCGACCCTGGCCTGCAACCAGGCGATCGTCTACGCCAACCAGGTCTTGAATGCGCACCCGGCTGCGGCCGACCATACCGGCCCGACCCTGTTCAACCCTCAGCGCTATCCCTGGAACCCCGGCGCCACGAACTACGGGGCCATCATCGGCTACAAGACCTGGGTCGCCCCCAACGATTTCCATGTGTGGACTCTGGCCTATGACGTCGCCGGCATCACCTCCATCGTGCTGCGCGTGCGAGCCGATCTGGACGGCCATAATCCTCTCGGCAACAACGACAATGAGACCTACACGGGTGGCGCCTCCGTGGGGGGCTGGGCGAACTATCCTATGAACCGCCGCCTCGGCAGTTCATTCGCCGGCAACATTTTCAGCGATCCCAATATCAACTTTTTCATTATGCCAACGGCGATCGCGGATGAGTACTGGTACAAGGTGACCGGCTACCAGAATCAGCTTCTCGACTACTACATCGAGTCGTATGACGGCCTGGGCAATGTGCGGCGCACGGATATCCAGCACGTCTTCGTGGGCGCAGCGGGTGGGGGAACCCCCGTACAGTTCACGCCACCGGCCCCGCGCGATTGCGATGCCGTCGCCATCACGTACGACGCCACTGGCCGCAGCCTGGATGGCACCAGCCCCGTGTGGATCGCACTGTCCACGAACGCATGGGCCAGCACCAACAGCGCCGCCATGGTGGCGCTGGGCGGTAACCGCTGGGTCTACACGAACACACCGACGCCGGGGCTGCGGGACCTGCGTGTGTCCTTCCGCAATCCGGCCGGCACGGTGACGGATCACAACGGTGGAGCGGGGTGGTCCCTCGCAGTCAGCGCCTGCTTCACCAACATCTCTCCCTCCGTGACCTTCACGCCGGCCGCCCCGTCGGGTTGCGAACCCGTGACCGTGCGCTACACCCCCGGCACCGGGCCGCTCGTGAATGCCTCGAACGTCTTCATCCACATCGGGCGCAACGCCTGGCAGGATGTTCTCGCTCCCGATCCGGCCATGTCCTGGGACGGCAGCGCCTGGGTCTATACCTACAGCGTGGCCCTGGACACCATCCAACTCGACTGCGTCTTCACCGATGGCAGCGCCGTGTGGGACAACAATAGCGGCAGCGACTGGCACGTGGCCGTCGAGAACTGCCGCAGCGGACTCGGTGGCGGCGTCGCACTCGCGGCGGGGTCGCCTGGCGTCAGCGACGACCCGCCCGTCCCCGCGGACCAGAACAACGCGGGGCTGGATCGCTTCGATCTGAACACAGACGGCGGCGATGCGCTGACGCTGGTGCAGGGCGGCTTCGGCCGCTTCGGGCAGGTATACCTCAACTACGATGCCACCAATCTCTATATCGGAGCCGTGGGCGTGGACGTGGTCGGCGGCAACAACGCCCTCATCCTACTCCTCAGTTTGAATACGTTGACCAACGACGCAGCGACACTGTGGTCGCTGAACGGTGCGCCCCAGGGCCTCGACCACCTGCACAACGTGCAATTCGATCCGCCCATGGATATTGCCATCGTGGTGGGTGACGAATATGGCGATGGGACCTACCCGCATTTCGGACTCGAGAACGGCTACGACTTTGGCCAAGGCGTGTTCGCGCTGGATACCGCCGCCGGTACTTTCACCCCCGTCGCCGGAGCCCGCCTCTCGCAGTATGACGGCACCTCCACCAACACCACCATCACCGCGGACGACGACCTCGGCAATCGCCTCACCGACCGCTGGGAGTGCGGGATTCCCTGGAGCAGTCTCAACGCCACCGGCGTCGGAGCCGTGGTGCACTGCGAGATCGCAGGACTCATCGCCAGCAGCAGCACGAATGGAGTCGACCGCTACCTCTCCGGCAACGTCCTCGGCACCACCGCCACCAACAGCGGCGCCTGGGACGGCAGCAACTACGGCTTCTCCTTCGTCACCCTCTCAGCGCTGCCCGTCGGATTGCCCAATCCTGATGCGGATGGCGATGGGTTGCCGGACGCCTGGGAGACCCGCTTCTTCGGTAATGCTACCAACGGCGTTGCCAGCGCCGATGATGACACGGATGGCCACGACAATGCCGCCGAGTTCGCCCTCGGGACCGACCCGCGCAGCGAAGCGTCCGCGCTGCGCATCCTCGACCAGGCGATCAGCAACGGCACCCCGCATATCACCTGGATGAGTGTGGGCCAGCGCACCTACGTCATCGAGCTCGCCACCAACCTCACCCCCGGGAGCGGCGGTTTCACCGCCATCACGAATGTCCAGGAGGTCGACGTCCCCGCCGACATTGGGGACACCGAATCCGTCGAGCAGCCGTCGCCGGCGCCGATGCAGTACTATCGGGTGCGCCTCGGCCCGTAAGGTCCTGCGGGCGCGCCATATCACTCCGGCGTGGAGGATTGGTAGAAGGGCAGGTAGCGGTAGTACACTTCGAGGCAGAGGGTGGCCATGGTGGTGGAGTAGAGGCGGCCGCCGCGTTCGCCCAGTTGATCGATGGGATCCCAGCTGCCCTTCGCCGGGCCCTGGTTGCGCTGGCCCTTCAGCAAGGCCGCACGCAGATCCTTGTTCCACGACTCGAACTCCGGCCGGCCGGAGAGATGCAGCGCCAGCGTGGCGTAGTACCAATAGTAGAAGTGGATGACGCCGCGCGTCTCGGGGGTCCAAGCCGGCGGGTTTTCCATCAGGTAGGCCACGGACTCCGCTTCTCCGCGCGCCCGTTTTGCCGGATCCATGAAGAGCTGGCAGAACCAGCCCTCAGCCGTCATAACCGGTGTCGCGCCGTGCCCCTCCTTGTAGGCAAAGAGACCTCCGAGTTGCCCGCGCCGCACGCGGTCCAGCCATTGGGCGGTCCACTCGAAATGAACCGGGGGCACCGCGATGCCCGCGATCTCGGCGCTCTTGAGTGCGAGCACCTTCCATCCGGTCACCGATGTATCGCTGTCTTCTCGGGGTTCATAGCGCCAGCCGGCGCCAGGCGTCTGTGAGGCCAGGATAAAGTGTACGGCACGCTGGGCCGGCACCAGCAGGCGCTCTTCGCCGGACAAGGAGTAGGCTTCACACAGCGCAGCGGTTGCCATGGCGTGGCAGTAGAGCTGGCCCCCGCGCCGCAGATCCCCCTCGGGGGTCTGTCCGGCCATCAGCCAATCCAACGCCTTGCGGATGGGTTCCTGGAAGTCGCCGCGGTCCTGCGTATAGCCAGCCCCAAGATAGGCCAGCAGCGCCAGGCCGGTCACGCCGGCGTCGCCGTCGAGCCGGTCGCCAGCCCCGGCGTTTTTTTCCACGCCGCGGAATTCGTCGATGTCCCAATGCCCGTCCGCCGACTGAGCCGTTGCCAGCCAGCGCAGGGCGCGTTCCACAGCCGCCTCGGTCTCCGCGCTCCCGCCCAGTTCATCGATCAGGGCACTTCGGCGCTCGCGTGAGCGCAGCGAGTAAATGAGTTTCTGCCGGGTCAGCGGCGTCGTCGCCTGGATCTCGCTGGTGAGCATGTTACGATAGGTCTGTGCACGGGGCCCCTCGGGGAGCGACTCCGGGATCGCCACCCGCGCGTGGCCACCCATCGCCCCGGGGATGTCGAGCAGTCTCGGGGCAGGCGGGACATCGGAGCGTGTCGCGTGCGGAGCCGTTCCGGGCTCTTGCGCATGCGCCGTGGCCCACCCCTCAGCGGGTGAAGGCGCTCCGGCGGCCTTTGTCACGGCGAGCGGCTGGGCCGCCGCACTCGCGGATGCGGCGCGGCCGGCTGCGGGATCGCCGTAGACGAGTTCACCATGCTGGTCGACTGCCGGGCTATCCGCAAGCGGCAGGCGCTCGACCTCCGCCCAGGCGCGGGGTGCGATGGCCGTTGTCGCGAGCGCGCCAACCACCGTCATCGCCGCACCACCCACGAAAGGCGCGTCGTCACTCACCAGGGCGCGAGCCGGGGCCTCCGGTGCTCCGCCCGCGGGCAACATCGGCCGCGCGACGGAGGTGGGTGCCTCCGCGGTCGGGCTGCCCGCGCCCGTACGCGTGACCATCAGTGCGCCGGTAGTGACGAAGCGGGGTGGGGATGGGGTGGCCGCCTCAGCCTCGCCCTCACCAGTTTCGGCAACGGGCGAGGCTCCTTGAAGGGGGACCACTTCGCGAGCAGCGGCCACCGTGTGACGGGCCGACGAGATCGGAACGCCGGTGGCGACCGATGCCGCCGCACGCGGGATGGGCTGTGCCTGGGCATCAGCCAGGGTCTTCGCGGGGGTCTCGTCCACCGCACGGCCAGGGATCGCCGGCGCCTGCACCGCCGCCGAGGCATCGAGTGCAGGGCCGCGGACGCCAGCCCGTCCCGAGTTCAGCACCGCGATTGCCACGTCGCGTCCCGCCACGGT
The DNA here is from genome assembly GCA_964635825.1 of uncultured Victivallales bacterium. Classification (GTDB taxonomy): domain Bacteria; phylum Verrucomicrobiota; class Kiritimatiellia; order UBA8416; family JAIOPI01; genus CAZWQJ01. The sequence continues at coordinate 10,844 of CAZWQJ010000007.1, forward strand.
GGGATCGTTCGAGGGACCGGGGGGGAGAGCCTCTACCGCAGCGGCAATGGCAAGCTCATCGACACCATCGGCGATCGGGGCCATCTGCGTCTGCGACGGTTCGCGGACGGCGGACGCTACGGCGTCCGCACCGGCATCCTGGATGACACCCTCTGCGGCGTCGACAAGAACAGCCGGCTGCTGCACAAGGCCCGAAGCGATATGCGCGGGCCCAGAACGGTTGGCTCCGGATGGCCCCGCCAACACCGTGACCACCCCTGGCGCCTGCGGAATGGCGATCGCCTCACCTTGATGGTTCGCCAGCGGCGGCGGCGGCGCCGTATTCGCGTCCGCCGCCGATGCGGGGAGGGCCTCCACGGTCGTGGCGACATCGAGCGGGGCTTCGGCAATAACAACTCCATGCGCCCCAGCAGCTATACCTGTGGCCACCGCATTGCCCGGTGTCTGCTGGGCAACGGCCACGGGCTGTTGGGAGTCAGCCGCCAGACTATGCGGGCCTGACGCCAGCTCCGCCGCACGCAGTGGCGCGTTCACCCGGTCAACCGGGTCCGCCGGGGTCGGGGCTGCACCCGCCTGCCGATCCGGGACCACGGTGGGGCGGGCGGATGCGGCAGCCGCCCGCGGCTCCGCCGGTGCGGCGACCGGCGACAATTCCATGTGTTCCGCAAGTCGGACGGCATCGGACGACGCCCGTGCGGACTCCGTACGCCCGTCCATGGTGGAATCGGTCACGCGCGGTTCGACCTCACCGGCCGCGGACGCCGCATCTCCCGCGAGACTCGCCGGAGACGCCTCTCGTACCAACGGGCGTCGCGCAACATCAGGCGTCGGAGCAGGCGCCTGTTCCGGCAGAGCGGGGGCCTCGCGGCGAGCGGCGTACACATCGGCAGAGGCCGGCGTGTGGGTGGGGGCTGCATCCGGCGGCGGCGGAACATCGAGCGGTTGGTCCTGCGTCGCCAGCGCAACGCGCTCCTTCTCGGCATGGGTCTGTGTTCTGGCGGCTTCGATCTCCGCGACGGCCAATGGTGCAGCCGCGGCTCGCTCCGCCCGAAACTCCACGGGGCGAGGCGCCACGGCCGGTTGCGCGAGGGGTGCCGCTTCCTTACGCGGCGCCGCAGCCTGCGCTGCAGCGGCATCCTGCTTCGCCGCCACCAACGCGGCCGTGTCCACCCGCGCCGGCGCCGGCGCGGGTACGGGCGCGTCCACGGGCTTGGCCCGGGCCACCTCCGGGTTGGTCACGTCCGGCGCATCCGCATGGCGCTCCTTGGCAAGCGCATCCGCGACCTGCGGGGCGGCCGACCATGCGGAAGGCGCATCCACGAGCGGTCGCGGCGCGCTCAGCGCCACTGTCGCCGGCGCTGGCTTCGGGCGCGCCGTCGCCGGTTCCGCCGCCGGGGTCGGCAGGGAGGCGTTGCGGGCGGCGAGCGAACGCGCGTCCTCCGCCCGCAGGGACAGCAGATCCTCGCGCACCCGCTCGCTCTCGACGCTTTCGGTCAGCGACGCCAACCCGGAAACCACCGAGACGCGCGGCTCCATGGGGGGCATTACCGGCTCGGCCACGTGGATGCGCATGCACTGAAAACACAGGATCAACAGCGCGTGCAGCAACTGACTCACCAGCAGGCATCGCGTAACCGGGCGCCAGCGCTCGGACTGCAGATGCAGCACGAGGGTAGCCACCGCCAGCAGCCCCAGTCCGATCAGCAACCCGCCCGGCGCATTCCCGCCGAGATGCTGCAGCCACTGCTCATACGCAACCCGCACGGATGGCACCAGCAGCGGCAGGATGACGCTCGCGCCAAGCGCGGTCCAAAGGGCCGCAAGCAGGAACCGGTTGGGCGATGGTGGTGTGCGGCGCGTCGTCATGAGGCCATCCGATCCATGAGCGTTGCGGCGACCCAGGGAATCCGTCAGGGGGCGGCCTTGGTCGTTGTCAGGAAGGTGCTCTTGATGCCGTGCTTCTCGCACAGATCCAGCACGTTGACCGCGTACTGCAAAGGAGCGTCGTGGCTGCCGCGCACAACAACGGACTGCGCCGGGTTCCGGGCCACGGCGCTCTCCATCATCGTGTCGAGCCCATCCAGCGACAGCTGCTGGCCGCCGACCCACACGGCGCCGTCCGGCGCCAGGTTGACCACGAGTTCGCGAGGCGCCGCGGTGATCGGCCTTGCATGCCGGATCGATGGCGGCTTCACCCGCACGTCGCGCTCGATATCCGCAAATTTCGTGGCCGTAAGGAAGAAAATCAGCAGCAGGAAAACCATGTCGATGATCGGGGTCATGTTGATGCCGATCTCGAACTCCTGATGCGGTCGCTTGATGCGCATGGCGATACTCCAGGGAGACGGGCGGCGCCGGGACCGCCCAGCGTCTAGTGGGCGGCGGGCAGTCGAACCACGAGTTCCTCGGCGATGGAATCGATCTGCGAGACAAATGATTCCACCCGTTCGATGAAGACGTAGTAGATGACCAACGCGGGGATTGCGATCCCAAGGCCGACGGCCGTGGTGACCAGCGCCTCGTAGATGCCCGCGGCGAGCAGTTCCGTCCGCCCCAGCGCTTCAGCCTGCGCGGCCACCGTCATGAACGAGCGCATCATGCCGGTGACGGTGCCTAGGAGCCCCAGCAACGGGGACACGCTGGCGACCATCGAAAGCACGCGACAGTTGCGGCGCAGGGCCCCCGCCTCCCGTTCGCCGGCATCTTCGATCGCCTTTTCGATTTCCGGCAGCGGGCGATTGAGCCGTCGCAGACCGGCGATCACCACCCGCGCCAACGGATCCTGGCGCGGCTCCAGATCCCGCAGCAGGCGCGCGGAGTCTAGTGCACCGGGCGCGCCGCGGAGGGCATCCGTCACACAGGCCAGCGTTGCGTCCGGCAGCACCTTCTGGCGTCGCAGCCCCAGCGAGCGCTCGATGAGGAACGCCACCAGCACGACGCTGCACAGCCCGAGCGGGTACATCAACGGGCCACCCTTCATCAGCAGCGCCAGCAGCGTCAGCTTGCCCCCGGCGCCATTGCCTGCCGCCGTTTGCTCCAGTGTGGGTGCCGGGGCCTCCGCATTCTGCTGGGCCGTTGCTGTCCCGGCCAGCGCCAGCAGCAGCCCCACCATCGCCAGTCCTCGCATTCCCATCATGATGTTCCTCATTTGCCTTTGCCCATCGCCGCCAGGCGTTCACCGGCGAGTGTTGCCCATGACGTTCCCGCATGCTGGTCTACCACGCTCTGGTACGCCTGGCGTGCCTCGGCTCCCGCGCCCAGCGCCTCCTGGCACTTCCCGCTCTCGAAGGTCGCCGCCGCCACCCACTCGCCAGACGTCGGGTAGATTGCCAGGACGCGCAGGTAGGCCAGCAGGGCGGCGCTGTACTTCTCCTGAGCCTGGTGCACCTGCCCGATGTAGAACTGCGCCCGCGCCGCCACCTCGCTCCGCGTCTGCGCCGTGACCTCTTCAAAACTCCGCACGGCCTCGTCGTAGCGCTGCAGATCGAACTGGGCCTTCCCCATCAGGAAGACCGCCTCGCCTGCCGGACCCGTGGTTCCTCCCGCGCGGCGAGCGTCATCCAGCCGACGCACCGCTTCCTCCTGTCGGCCCAGCACGATCAGGCAGTCGGCCAGACCGGCGATGGCCTCGGACCGGTAGGGAAAGGCGGTGTACTTGTTATCATCCAGCAGGGTCGTATATCGCTCAACCGCGACCTCGGCCTTGCCCGCATGGGCCTGCGCCTGGGCCGCCTGGAAGAGCGAGTCCACGCGCAGGTCGCTGGCGGGGAAGTCCATGACGACGCGGTCGAAGGCTGCGGCGGCCTCCGGGAACCGTTGCTGCAGCCACCAGGTCCAGCCGATGCGGTAGTGGGCCTTGTCGGCGAGGGGCCCCTGGCCGGCGGCCTTTAACACCAGCTCATAGCGGGAGCGCGCGGCTTCCAGCGTTTGCTTCTGGCGGTCGGCGGGCAGGTCCGGGGCCGTTGCCTCCGCATACTCCGCCTCACCGAGGTGAAAGTTGGCGTCGGCCGCCAGCGCGTCCGCGGGGAACTTGTCGGCCAGCACGCGGAAGGCCGCGACGGCCTCGTTGGTTTTCCCGGCTTCGCGCCACGACCAGGCCTGTTCGTAGTACAGGCGCGGTAAGTCATTCGTGCGGTCGTAGCGATCGACCACGTTTCGGAAAGCCTCGGCGGCGGCGGGCCAGTCCTTCTGCTCCTGGAGGCAGTAGGCGAGCGAGACTGCCGCGCCGCGTCCCACCGTGTGCTTGGGCGCGTCCTTGAGCAGCGCGCGCAGCACCTCGGTAGCCTCCGGCCAGCGCTGGAGGTCCATCAGGCTGCGCGCCTGGCGGTAGCGCGCCTGTGGCGCCACATCCGATGTCGGGAACTCGCGCGCCACCCGCGCAAAGCTCTCAACGGCTTTGTCGTTCTGCTTCTGGTCCGCCCGGCAAAGCCCGGAGCCAAAGACGGCGTAAGCCGCGAGGGGACCGCCCGGCTGCGCGGCCAGAACCTCTTCGTACTGCTTCACGGCCCGATCGTACTTCTTCTGCTCGTAGAGCGTTTCCGCCAACTGGTAGCGGGACTGGTTGGCGAGTTCGCTGCCGGCATAGGTCTTCAGGAAGCGCTCGTAGGCGTCAATCGCCAGATCCGGCCTCCCGTTGGCCGCCTGCGCCGCGGCAAGGCGCAGCAGCGTGTCTTCCCCGTAGCGGCGGTCGCCCGGCTCCTTCCAGTAGGTCTCCAGGGTGGCCACCGCCTGTGTGGTCTGTCCGAGTTCGGCCTGGCAGACGCCCTGCAGGTAGCGCATTTCGGCGGCGAGGACCGGGCCGGCGTCGGCCGCCTGAATCTGCGCGAGCTCGTCCAGCGCGGGTGCGAACTGCTTCGCATTGCGCGCCACCCAGGCGAGGCGGAAGCGCGCGCGCGCCGTGCTCTCCGCCGAGACATCCTTGCGCGCGAGCAACTCGCGGTAGCGTGCGGCCGCGCGGTCCGACGAGCTGACGAGAAAGCGGTTCTCGCCGCTGAGGAAGATCACCTGTGGCGCGAGGGCGTCGCCCGCGAACCGCTGCAGGAAGGTGTCGCAGCCCGCATCGGATTCCGTGTAGGACTCGGCGCGGTGCAAGGCCACGCAGGCGGAATACAGGGCGCGCGGTGCCTCGGTGGCCTCCCCATGCTCATCGGCAAACTGCCGGAATGCGGCCGCGGCCTCCACGGGCTTGTTCTGGGCCAGCAGCGCGTCACCCAACCCGAGGCGCGCATCGCCAGCCCGGCTGGCGGATGGGGCCGTGGACAGCATGGCGGCGAAGGCCGCCTCCGCCGTCGGTGCGCGGCCCTGTTTGAGGAGGCTCATGCCGAGCCAGTAGCCGGAATCCTCCGTGCCCGCCGTTTTGGCCTCCACCAGCGGCGCGAGCGTTTTCTCGGCACCCGCAAAATCGCCGGCCTCGAAGAGGAACATACCGGCATAGAGTGCGGCCTGGCCGGCCTGGGCACCGGTTGGGAAGCGCGCCGTCACCTCCGAAAAGGCCTGGGCCGCGTCGCGCACCTTGCCATCCCGGTAAAGAGCCAGACCGCGCTCGAACGCCGCGCTTTCCGCATAGCGATTGGTGCCGGCCGCCGCCGCGCGGTAGGACTCCGCCGCCGCGGCATAGGACTTCTGCTGGTACTGCGACTGCGCAAGCCGGAATTGCGCTTCCTCGGCCAGCGCACTGCCCGGGTAGCGGTGCAGAAAATGCTCAAGCGACGGCTGCGCCACCGCAAATCGCCCCTCGTTGAACTGCGCGATCCCGAGGTAGAAGAGACTTCGCTCGACGAGGCTCAGAAAGGCCTCATGGGCCTTGATTCCTTGGGCCTCCAATTTCTTCAGGAGTTCGCGGGTCGCCGGCCGATCCTCGACACGCCCGTCGCCGCTCGCGTAGCGTTCGACGAACGGTTCAAGCAGGGCCGACGCCTCGGGGTAGCGCTCCAGGCTGATCAGGCATGCGGCCTGGCGGGCGCCAGCCCAGTCCGCCAGGTCGTGACCGCCAAACTGCGCGCGCATGGAACCGAACAGGGGTTCCGCTTCTGCAAACTGCCCCAGGGCGACACGGCATTGCGCCAACTGAAACAGCACTTCCGCCATCTGTGCGAACTCCGACGTTGTGGTCCGCAGCGCTTCATAGGCATCGGCCGCCGCCGCAAACTGATCCTGGTAGAAGAGGGACTGTGCCAGGCCAAAGCGGGCGTCCGGCACCTTCTCGTGGTCGCGGTGGGTATCGATGAACACCCGGTAGGATTCAGCTGCCAGCGGGTACTTGCCCTGGTTGTAGAGCCAGGCGGCGAAGTTGTAGTCGTCGATGCTTTTGTCGTGGCCTGCCGGTGGCCCAGCCTGCAAGACCGAAGCCAGCGCCAGCCACATGAATCCCGCCACCAACGCCAGCCACGATCGTCTCATGGAACCCGATCCTCCTCTGCGTCCGGTCGGCATGCCCAACGCCGACACCACGCTTCTGATCTTAGCGCAGAACTTTGAAGGTAGCCAAACAAGTTCACGTGCAATAACACGCTCACGTGCATTCCCTTTGCCCGGAACACGAACGATGCTACATTGCAAGGATAACGAAGTCGCGATCCAACCCCATCATGGACTCCACGATGCCAACCACACACGGTTCGTACAGGAAGGGCTGGCTCGTCGCCGCCCTCGTTCTCGCCGCCGCGCTCCCCGGATCCGCTGCACCCGCCGATGCGCCGCCGCCGTCGCCATGGAGCATCGCCGTGGCCGGTGGGCTGCTCGACAGCGAAGGCGATGAGCCCATCGAGAACGCGCCCATGGAGGCCGTGCGCCTCGGGTATTCGCGCGACGAGAACTGGTCGATCGAAGGCGTCTGGGAGTTGGTCCCGGACATTGAGGAATCCTTCCGCACCGATTGGCGCGACGGCGCACGCATCTCGCAGCTCGAGGAAGAAGCCGGGGCGGGCGTGCACGACACGTGGTCGATGCGCTTCGCCGTGGAGCTGCTGCGCCACCTCTATCCGCGCGCGCAGGTCTCCCCGTTCCTGGCCGCCGGCATCGGCTACGCCTGGTACGCCGATGGTTTTCCCGAGGAGAGCGAGCCCCTCCTGCTGGGCGGCGCCGGCTGCCTCGTGCGCCTAAACGACAATTGGGCCCTGCGCGGCGATGTGCGTGCTGTATTTACCGGTACAGATACCGAGTGCAATGGCACGTACCTGGCCGGCCTGCAGTGGACCCCGGGGCGCCGTTCCGCATCCGCGCTGGCGGTGGGAACCGTCGTTGCCGCCGTGCCACCCACCACTCCTGATGTTGCGCCCGCTCCTGCGCCTGCGCCCGCCATCGACACGGATCGCGACGGGCTCACGGACGATTCCGAGCGCGGCGTCCACCACACCGACCCGCTGCGGGCCGATACCGACTGGGATGCGCTGAGTGACGGTGACGAGGTGAACAAGTACGGCACCGACCCCCTCAAGCGCGACACCGATGGCGGCCGCGTCTACGACGGCCACGAGGTGATGGAGGACGGCACCGACGCCAAGCGGGCCGACGACGACCTGACGGTCTACGAGCTGCGCCTCGGCTTCGACCCGGAGGACTGGCACATCAAGTCGGAGTACTTCTCCGAGATCGGGGTCATCGGCAAAACGCTCAAGGACAACCCCGGCGCCACCGCGCGCATCGAGGGGCATGTGGATGCGTACACCATCAAGGGCAAGAAGGCCGGGGTGCGCCTCTCGGAGCGCCGTGCGGAAGCGGTTGTCGAAGCGCTTGTGCGGGATTGGGGCATCGCCGCCGAATCGCTGAAGGCCACCGGCTACGGGGCGAGCCGGCCCCAGGGTGCCAGCGAGCCGCCCAAGGGCAACGCCGACAACGAGCGGATCGAAGTCTACATTCGCATGCCGGCGCCGCTCAAGGCCCCATAAGCGGGGGCATGTCGCCGATCAGGTAGAGCGCCGCCAGGCTGACACCATTGAAAAGCCCATGCATGATGATCGGCACGAGCAGCGACCCGGTGTGCAGGTAGGCGAGAGAAAGTGCGCAGGCCAGCACGAAAAGCGGTGCGAGCGAGGGTACGTGCAGGTGGAGCACCGCGAAGATGGCGGACACTCCCATCACCGCCCAAGCTGGCCGCACCTGCCGCAGTGCCAACGGCAAAAGCAACCCGCGGAAAATCGCCTCCTCGACGGCTGGCACCAGCGTCACCGCGAGGATCGTCACATCTATCCGCACCCAGCGCGGCAAGTCCGGGCTCAGCAGCACGTCAATGATCGGCTGGCGCTCGGCCGGGAATCCGAGCGCGTAGAGCACGGCGAGGGCCATGGCCGCCGCAATGCCGACGAACGGGAGCGCGGCCAGGTAGTACGCCGCGCCCCAGCCGGCGCAGGCTAGCGTGCTCAGGCGCGGCTCGGGCCCTCGAAACGCCACTGGCGCGATCCCCCGCGCCCGCGCCAGCAGGAAGAACAGCGTCAGGCAGATTGCCGGCAGGCAGACCGTCTGCATCAGGAGCGCCACCCCCTCCGCCTGGGTCGCCGAAAGCTGGAGCCACTCGGTCAGCGGCGGGGCCAGCGAGGCCGCCGCAATCTGTGCGGCCAGAAATACGCCGAGAAGAACAGGCCCATCCTGCTCATGCCAGGGCAGCGCTCGCACATGCGCCAGGAAGCGCTCATCCTGCCGTTGCCGCTTCAGCCGCCTCAGCACCACCACGGCAAACACGGCAAGCCCCGCTTGCACCACCAGCCCCAACGCCACCGTGGTGGCCATCCCGATCAGTTCTTCCCGCGTCATGCGTTTCTCCGGCCCTTGTACCTGCCGACCTTGTGTAGGGCGGCAGATTCGCGATACTATCAGTGTTGGACGCGGACCGAAATGGATTTGCGGGACGCACAAGCTCATGGCATGGGTGGGGGGGAGGGCTAACGATGTCGGATTCGGCCAAACTGGACACGCTGCGCGACAACCTGCGCGGAATGGGCGGCGTGATCGTGGCATTTTCTGCCGGAGTAGATAGCACGTTTCTCGCGGCCGTCGCCCACGAAGTTCTGGGAGAGCGCGCGCTGGCGGTCACCGGTGTTTCGCCATCACTTTCGGCGCGGGAAGCCGCGGAGGCCGTCACCCTGGCCCGCCAGATCGGCATCCAGCACCGCACCATCGAGACGCACGAAATGGACAGCGAGGGCTACCGCCGCAATGAGGGCAACCGATGCTATTTCTGCAAGCACGAGCTGTTCACGCGTCTGACCGCCATCGCCAGGGAGGAAGGGTGGGGGAGCGTCGCGGACGGGACCAACGCCGATGACCTCGGCGATGTTCGCCCCGGGCGCGTGGCCGCCGGCGAACTCGGTGTACGCAGCCCGCTGGTTGATGCCGGCATCACCAAGGCCGACATACGCGACTGGTCGCGCGCAATGGGCCTTCCCACCGCCGACAAACCGGAAATGGCCTGCCTGGCCTCCCGCGTGCCGGCCGGCACCCGCATCGATCCCGCCATGCTCAAGACCATCGACCAGGTCGAGGCCGGCATGAAACAGCTGGGCTTCCGCCAGATCCGCGTTCGCCACCACGGGGAAATTGCCCGCATCGAGCTCGACGAATCCGAGATCGCCCGCCTGCTCGAGCCCGGCATGCGCGACCAAGTTGCCGCCATCGCCCGCGCCGCCGGGTTCAAGCACGCCACGGTCGACCTCGAGCCCTATCGTCGCCGGCGGGTGGCGCCGGCCGGCTAGTGTGGTGAGCGATTAGTTCACATCAATACAGATGGCCGCCGAGCCGACGGCCCTCCATCGGATGCATTCGAAACATTGGAGTTCCCCTGGAGGGTCGGCGGCTCGCCGACCGTGTTTACGAATCAACGAACTAATCGCTCACCACACTAGGAGCCTGTCCCGCAGGTTCCCCGGACGACACGGAGGCCGTCCCTCCAGCTTCCGAAACAACCTGCTTCTCCAGCGTCATGGAAGGGCTCCGTCCCGACCGCATCCGGGGAACGAGAAGTTGGAGAGCGAGGCTGCCGTGCCCGCCGTAGCCTCTTGGCGAAGGCGGGTGCCGAGCTGGATTGCCCCCTGGCCGCAATAGAACGTCCGGGACCGGACGCAAGAACCGGGAACCGGATCAGCCGCTCAGAGTCTGCTGCGTTCGGCGGTGGAGCGACGGCGGTCGGAGGTCCAGAAGGCCCGGAAGTCGCGCTGCAATTGCTCCAGGTCCACCCCGGCGAACGCACGGCGCGTCGCTTCGGCGCCATCGCGCGTCTCGCGCAGCAGGGCCAGGTAGTTCTCCAGCACGGGCGTGTACGCGCCGCGCGCGTCACGTGCCGCCCCCAGTCGCAGGTAGTACACGAACCCCCAGGCCATCACATAGTGATTCACCCGCTGCGCCTGCGTCGGCGCATAGAAGTCCGCATAGGACAAATCCAGGATCTCCGCAATCGTGAGATCGCGCTCCTTCAGCATCTGCTGCAGATACGCGACCTTGCCATCATCCTGGAGGATGCGCGCACCACGACTGCGGATCTCCACCGTCTCGAACAGCGCGGCATGCCCCTCGTTGAACCAGGCCGAAGCCTCGACCCTGTCCAGGGCGTAAAACAGATACTGATGGAAGGCCTCGTGATAGGCCGTGCGGAACAACAATTCACGCTGCTGCGCGGTCCCTGCATCGTCAAAGGAGCGCAGCACCAATTCCTGGCGATTCGGCATCCACATGCCCGCGCTCCAGGCGAGCGCGTCACCCACATACTCCGTGTATTCCTCATCCGAATCCGGGATCCGAATCACACTCACAGCCGTGATCGGCACCCACGGCGCAATGAGGGACTCATAGACCGTTCGCACCTTCTCGACATTGCCCTGCAACTCCTTGACGGTGCTCTTCTGCCCCGCCTTCATGCTCGACAGGGTGATGTAGTGCTTGGATTCCAGCGACCACCAGTCCTTGAGATTGCGAATACTATCCGCCACATGCCGCCGACTCGCCGCCAACTCGGGCGAAACCACTTCGTCAGCGGGTGGGGCAGGAGCCGTGGTCGTTCCCGTGGAGGGGGGCGTGCCTGCCGGCGTGACTGAGGGTTGCAGGTACTGCCAGAAACGCAACCGGATCGCCTGCAGGGATGCCGCGGGGTCCGTGTCGGGGCCCAGGCGAAACTGAACGAAGAACAGATCCGGCGGCGCCTTGCGGCTTCCGAGCCCTTGCGGATTCATGCGGAACACGTAGGCCATGGCATTGGTCGCCCCGCCCGCGATCCGCATCTCTACGAGTTCCGCCATCCGCGCGGGAGGGGAAGGGTCCGGTTGCGCGGTCACCGCCAGCCCCGTGTAGCCGCGCACCCAGTTCGCCATCTCGCCCGGACTCCACGAGGATGCCTCCCGCGCCGGTGCGGCCGCCGCTTCGTACTCCGCGCGGCTGACATGCTTGCGCGCGAAGGGCCCCGGCAGCGGGCGCCTCACCACCGCCAAGGCCAGGCGGTTGCCCTTCAGATCTTCCCACTCCACCGCGTGCTGCTCCGCGACCCACAGATCACGGGGATCGTACAAGTCGAGGCGGTACGTATTCGTGCCGGATTCCACCTTGTACGAGTGGATCTGCAGCGCCGGGAGCGGACGCTCCCGCGCGCTGGGCAGCGTTCGCAGTTGAAGGCCGATCTGCGGAAGGTCACGTCCATCCGTGAACCGCAGTTCGACCCGCGCCAGGGCGGGCACGGCGAGCAGCAACACCATCACCGCCACGCGGATGGTGGCCAGCCTCCAACAACAGCAAACACGAAGAGCCGACCCATGTTGCTCTTCGTGCCTGTTGTGGCGGTGCAAGGCGTTACTCCGAGAACGCCTCGTCGAAAACCCGACCGGACTTCGGAAAATCCAACCGCTTCACGAAGCAGCAGGCCTCCGCCGCGCCGAATTCCCGATCCATCGCCGCATCTTCCCACTCCACCGAAAGCGGGCCCTGATAGGCGATGTCGTTGAGCGCGCGAATGATCTCCTCAAACTTCACCCCGCCGCGCCCCGGGCTGCGGAAGTCCCAGCCGCGCTCCGCATTGCCGAAGTTCACGTGCGACGCCAGTATCCCCGTCTCGCCGTTCAGCGTGATCGCTGCATCCTTCATGTGCACGTGGTAGATGCGATTCGGGAACGCACGCAGGAAGCAGACCGGATCCACCATCTGCCAATGCAAATGACTCGGATCAAAGTTGAAGCCGAACGCCTTGCGGTTCTTGATGGCCTTCAGCGCGCGCCGGGCCGTGATGATGTCGAACGCGATTTCGGTGGGGTGCACTTCCAGCGCGAACTTCACCCCGCATTCGTCAAACACATCCAGAATCGGGTTCCAGAGTTCGGCAAACTGCAGGAAGCCCGCGTCGATCATCTCCGCGCTGGCCGGCGGGAAACTGTAGATCATGTGCCAGATCGCCGACCCCGTGAACCCGTTCACCACCTTCACGCCAATATTCTTCGCCGCACGCGCCGTGTTCTTCATCTCCTCGATCGCCCACTTGCGCTTCTTCTCGGCGCTGCCGTGGCAGCTCTTTGGCGCAAACAGGTCCGACCGCGCGTCGTTGTTCGGATCGCAAACCAGCTGGCCCGCCAGGTGATTGCTGATCGCGTAGAGCTTCAGGTTGTGCTTCGCCAGAATCTCCTTGCGGCTGCGCGCATAGGCCACATCCTTCGCCGCCCGCGTCACGTCCACATGGTCGCCCCAGCAGGCCAGCTCCAGGCCGTCATAGCCCCATGCCGCTGCCTTCGCGGCCAGTTGCTCCAGCGGAATGTCGGCAAATTGTCCGGTAAACAGCGTGACGGGTCTGGCCATGGCAGGTCTCCTCCACATGCGTTGCACTCGGGCGCCGCCCGGCCGGGCGGTCACCGTCCATTTCACAGCCGCCCTATTACCCCGCCACCGCACGGTTGGCAATCCATTTGCGGATTCTCCCAACCGGAGTGCGAATTCTACTTGCAGGCTTTTTAACGATTAGATATTTAACGTTAAGAATTTAACACCACTCGGATCGGTGAACGCCGTGGCGGTTGCCCAGCAGGGGGCGTCGCACGTCGGATAAAGGAGCCAGTCAGATGGGCACGAGCCTCAGCCAGACGGTTAACGCCACCGCGCCCCGCCTCCGCCGGCGTTCGGGCCATGTTCTCCTGGTCAGCGCCGGCGCCCTGGGGCTGCTGCCCCTGTGCGGACTGGCCGAGACCAACGCCACTCCGCGGGAAGCGGACCGCTGCGTGGATTGCCACGAGGTCGAAACCGAGGAATGGTCCGGCTCGCGCCACGCCACCGCCCTCGATGAGGTTTTTCTGGGTGAGTGGGCGCGCGTGGGCGAGAAGTGGGAGTGCCTGGTCTGCCATGCCAGCGACTATGACCGCGAGGCCGCGACCTACGCCCACGGCGGCATCAGCTGCAAGTCCTGCCACGGACCGGTCTCGGAAGACCACCCGGACTCAGAACAGAAAACCTTGCCGGTGACCTCCGAGACCTGCCAGAACTGCCACAGCGTGACCTACGGCGAGTGGCGGGTGAGCTCTCACGGCCAGCAGGATATCCGCTGCTTCGATTGCCACACCATGCACAAGATGGAGCTCCGCTCCACGGACTCCGACGCCATGTGCGGCACCTGCCACACCGAGCGACTCGAGGATTACTCCCATGCCACGCACCACGTGAAAGGCGTGAAGTGCATCACCTGCCACATGCCCGAGGCGCCCGGCGAAGGGCTGAAGATCAAGGGCACCGGCGCCATGGGGCACACGTTTACGGTTGGCGCCGAAACCTGCTCGCGCTGCCACCGCGAGATGGTCCACTCGCGCAGCGACATCGCCCACCTCGAGGGCGAGGTGGAACGCCTGAAGGAAATTGCCCCCGACGAACTCCAGGAAAAGGTGAACGCCCTGGAGTCGGAGCTGCAGCGCCTGCGGGCCGTCCTTCATGCCAACCGGATCGTGTATGGCGTGGTCGTCGTCCTCGCCTTCGGGCTTGGGCTTGTGATCGAGTACGGCATGGCCCACCACCGCGCCCGCCGCCGAGCCGAGGCCGCCGCCAAGGAGCGCGCGCCATGATCGGGAGCGCCTGGCTCAACCGCCGTCTGTGCCGCGTCCAAGACGTGCCGCCCGCACCGCCGCCCGGTCCCTGCGTGACGCGCCGTGCCTTCCTGAGCGCGGGTGTGGCCGGATCCGCCGCCACGCTCCTCGCCGCCGGGAACGCCCTCGGCTCCGAGGCCGTCGTGGATGCCACCCGCCAGTCCAGCGTGCTGGTGGACCTCACGCGTTGTATCGGCTGCCGCGCCTGCGAGAATGCCTGCCGCGTACGCCAGGACCGCCCGCCGCTGCCCACGCGCCGCCTTGGCTATGGGGAGGGGGAGGGACGCCTGTCCTTTACCTCCTGGACGTATGTCGCCACCTACCCGCGGCCGGAGACGTCCAAGGGTCGCGCGATTCCCGTCAAGAAGCAGTGCATGCATTGCCTTGAAGCCGCCTGCGTGTCCGCCTGCCCGGTGGCCGCCCTGCACAAAACCGAGCGCGGCTCCGTGGTGTATGACGCGGCCCGCTGTATTGGCTGCCGCTACTGCATGGTGGCGTGCCCATTCCAGGTGCCGCGCTACGAGTGGGATGAAGGCCTCGCTCCGCGCGTGGGCAAATGCGACTTCTGCGACGACCGTGTCGCCGCCGGACGGCGCCCCGCCTGTGTAGAAGCCTGCCCCACCGGAACCCTCAAGTTCGGCCGGCGGCCGGACATCCTGCGCGAAGCCTTCGCGCGCCTCTCCTCCAACCCGCGCCGCTACGTCTCCATCTATGGCGACAAGGTGGTCGGCGGCACAGCCTGGATCTACCTCTCGGACGTCCCGATGGACCAGCTCGGTTTTCGCTCCGATCTGCCGTCCGTGGCGCTGCCGTCCCTCACCTGGAAAGCCCTTTCGAAGTTGCCCGTCGTGGTGGTGACCGTGGGGTTGCTGCTGAGCGGCATCTATCACCTCCGTCAGAAGAAGGTGCACCATGGATGAATCCGTCTTTTGGGTGACCCTTGTGAAGGCCGCCGTCGCGCTGCTCATGGCCGGGGTGGGGGTGATGGCCTGCTGGCTACTGGCCGGCCGCCAGTGGCCGCAGGTGGTGAACCGCCGCCTGCTGTGGTGGGTCTTCCTGCCCGCCCTCTGGGCTTTCGGCGGCATCGCCGTCGTCACCCGCTTCACCGGCGGCCTCGGGGCCATGACCAACCTGTCCGATACATTCCCCTGGGGTATCTGGATCAGCTTCGACGTGCTCTGCGGCGTCGCGCTCTCGGCGGGCGGATTTCTGATGGCCGGCACCGTCTACATCTTCGGCCTCAAGGCCTTCTATCCCATCTTGCGCCCCGCCATTCTGACGGCCTACTTGGGCTACCTGCTGGTCGTGGGTGGGCTCCTGATGGATCTGGGCCGCCCCTACAATATCTGGCACCCCATGATCTACTGGCAGCACCGCTCCGTCATGTTCGAAGTCGGCTGGTGCGTCACCCTTTACACCGTCGTCCTCACCGTGGAGTTCCTGCCGCTCATCCTGGAGCACTTCCGCTGGAACCGTGCGCTCCGCCTCATCCACAGCGTCACCATTCCCTTCGTGATTCTCGGCTGCATTCTCTCCACCCTGCACCAGTCCTCGTTGGGGGCCCTGTTCCTGATCGTGCCGGAGAAGATGTGGGGCATCTCCTACTCGCCGCTCTTGCCGCTCTACTTCCTCATCAGCGCCATCAGCGTGGGACTGGCCATGACCATCGTTGAGGCCACGCTTTCAGCCCGCTGCTTCAAGCGCGAACTGGAGGTCGGCATCATCACCGCCCTCGGACGCGTCATCCCCTGGATCATCATTCTCCTGCTCACTATCCGCGTCATCGACATGACCGTCCGCGGCTCTTGGATCTACCTCTTCGGCGAGCCCTTCCAGACCTTCACATTCCTGCTGGATGTGAGCCTCTTCCTGGTGCCCACGTACATACTCCTGCACCCGCGCCTGCTGCACCAGCCGCGCATCGTGTTCTGGTCCTCCGTCTCCGTCGTATGCGCCGTCATCCTCGACCGCCTCGACGTCGCCTGGTTCCGCATGCTCCCCAACGCCGAATCCATCTACATTCCCTCCTTCCTGGAAGTCTCGGTCACCCTCAGCCTCATCGCCACCGGCGTCGTCTGCTTCGGCCTCGCCGCCCGCTACCTCCCGCTCTTCTCCCACGAACCGCTCCACCC
>CAZWQJ010000007.1:27102-57031 GCA_964635825.1 uncultured Victivallales bacterium
TGCCGGCGGATCTGCGGGTCGCCATTCAGTGCGGCGGTCGTCCTGGAACGCGAGGGGTTCCGAATCACGAAGGGCGAGAATCTCCTGACGGCCTATGAATCCTCGCCGGGTAAGTTCCGCTGCTTCTGTTCTCGCTGCAGCTCGCCCATCTACGCGCACATGACACACAGGCCCACAATCGTGATCATCCGCGCCGGAACGCTGGACCGCGCCGACGGGATCGCGCCCCAGATGCATATCTGGGTGAACGCCAAGGCCCCCTGGCACGAGATCCACGACGATCTGCCCCAGTACCCGGAAGGGTTTGTGCAGAAATTGGAGGAGTGAGGTCACATGGGCATTAAGATCACTTCGGAGCAGATTGAGGCACCGCGCGCGCAAGGGTGGGGGATCGTGCGGCTGAAACGTGGCGAACGCGCCGACCTCTACCCCGACCACAGCCACCCCTACGATGAGTATGTGGTGATGCTGAGCGGCCGCTGCATTCTGCGCAATGCAGGCGCCGACGTGGAGTACAGGGCCGGTGACATCGGCCTCTTCCCCCGCGACCAGACTCACAACGCGGTTGTGGCGCTGGAGGACTCGACGTACATCTGGACGCGCGGCGACGCACCCACCTGAGCCCACTGGCACACAAGTTGGCCGGCAGGTGCCTTGAATGGAGGGCGAGCCTGTGGCGAGCCCCCTGCCGCCACATCGTTCGCGTCGAGCTATTGCACCGGCCATCCTTCTTGATTAGGATTCGCCTGTGTCGCCGCGACGCGCGCATGTCCGACAGACAGGAGACCTCGCATCGATGAGTTCGTACTACTTGGCAGTGGATGGCAAGCAGACCGGCCCGTTCGATGAAGCGACAATCCGTCAACAGGTCGCCACCGGGCAGCGCCGTGCCGATGACCTTTGCTGGTGCGAGGGCATGACCGACTGGCAGCCGATTGAAAGCGTCCTGAACCTCACGACCCCGCCCGCTGTTCCGCCACCGCCCCCGGTCGACGCCGCCGACGGTTCCACCGATGTATCCGCTAGCAAGGCCGCGCCGCTTTTTCTCTATATTCCAGTTTCGCGCCTGGTGGTGCTCTCGGTGCTGTCCATGAACCTGTACGAGGCTTATTGGATCTACAAAAACTGGAACTACATCCGGCAGCGCGATGCCCTCAATATCCGCCCCTTTTGGCGTGGCTTCTTTGGTGTCTTCTTCTGCCACAGCCTATTGCGGCGCATGCATGGTGACCCCGAGGCTCGCGCCATCCAGGAACCGCAGTTCTCGGCTGGCGGGTTGGCCACGGGCTGGGTGGCGATGGTCATCGCCGCCAATATCATCAGCCGGTTCCCCAGCGTGGCCGCCGGCGTCATCGCCGCCCTGATCCCGTCGTTCCTGTGCCTCGTGCCGGTGCAGATCTACATCAATGCCGTCACGGAGCGCCGCAACCCCGGACAGAAGCCCCATGCATGGTCTTCGGGCCACATCGTGTGCCTGGTCTTCGGTGTCATCGTGTGGCTACTTCTTCTTCTCGGCCTGGCGGCGGAATAGACGCGCGGCGGATGCGTGCAGTGTTACAACCACCTCCTGCTCCAACGCAGGGGCAGTGACAAGGCGGGAATCATGAGTGCAGCCGAAGGCGCACCGGAGTCATTCAAGTCCGGGCCCAGCCAGGACCATATCACGGTTCTGGGCATTCAGTTGGCGTGGCAGCCTGCGGACGGCACCACCACCTTCCAGGGCCTGCCGGTCGCCATGATGTGGGTCGACTCCACGCTGGCTGGCCTGATGTCGGGCGTCGCCGCCATGGTTGGCCCCGAGCGCTTCTCCCTGGCGCTTCAGTCCGAAGGCCGCAAGAGCGTCGAGGCGGACTGGCTGCTGATGTCGCGCTATCCTGAATTTCGCGAGGGCTTTGCAGCCATCGGGGTCGTGGCCGCCGTGGCTGGATGGGGCCAATGGCAGTTTGTCGGCGACACTCCCGGCAAGCAGGAGTGCCGCTTCCGCGCCTTCAACTCGTGGGAAGGGTTGTATCAGAGGAAACTGGGCGTGTGCTGGGGCAGCGCGATGCTCGCCGGCAAGCTTGCCGGCTACTGTACCAAACTGTTCGCGACCAACTGCTGGGCCACGCAAACCGCCTTCATTGCCAAGGGCGACCCCTGCGACGAGTTCATCGTGTCCCCGTCGCCGCGCATTGTGGAGGACGAGATCGCCCGGCTCCTCACCACCGACCTCGCCACGCGCGCGGACCTCGCGGTCTCCCTGACGCATCTGCGCGAGGTGCAGGCACAGCTCCTTGTCAACCAGGCCACCTTGGAACAGCAAGTGCTCGAGCGGACCGCGGAACTGGCGGCGTCACGCGACCAGCTGCAGGAAGTCAACGACCGGCTGCAGATCGAAGTGGACGGGCACCGACGCACCGAGGAGGCCCGCATACTCAGTGAACAGCGCCTCCGCGTGATCATCGACCTTGCTCCGATTTCCATGGCGATCATCGGGATGGACGGCAGGATCGAGTACATCAACCGGAAGTCGGTCGAAACGTTCGGCTACCGGCTGGAGGATATTCCCACCCTGGATCATTGGTGGCGGAAGGCATACCCGGACCCGGAGTACCGGCATGAAGTGGTGACCTCGTGGGGCGGACTCGTGGCAGAGGCGGTGGCGGGAGGGCGGGAGATCCTGCGTCAGGAGTACCGGGTCACCTGCAAGAACGGCACCGTCAAGACCGTGGCGATCTTCGGGATGCCGGTGGATGACAAGATCCTCGTGATGTTCGACGACATCACCGTCCAGTCGTTGCGCGAGGATCTGTTGCGTCGGTCCCACGCCGAACTTGAGCGCCGCGTGCAGGAGCGAACGGCCGAGCTGGCGGAGCGCAACAGCCTGCTGCAGGCGGAGATCGTCGAACGCGGCCATGCCGAGGCGCGGCTCCTGAATTCCAACCTGGCGCTGGAGCGCGCCATGCCGCAGTTGCGCAAACTCGGAGCGAAGCTGACGCGCGTCGAGGAGCAGGAGCGCAAGCGCATGGCTCATATCTTGCACGACCAGCTTCAGCAGTTGCTCGTGGCTGCCAATTTCAGCCTGTTCGCCGTGGAGCGAGGGGTGTCCGACGCCGGCATTCAGGAGAATGTGCGCGCCGCCCGCTCGGCCGTGGAAGAGGCACTGCGCGAGTCGAAGTCGCTCGTGCTGGAGCTCAGCCCGCCCATCCTGAGGGAGGGCGGGATCGGGCCCGCCATGAAGTGGCTGGCCATGCGGATGCACGAGAAACATGGGCTGACGGTCGAGGCCGCCGTCGACGAGCGCACGAACATGCTGGAGGAGGATCTGCGGCTGGCGATCTTTCGGGCCGTGCGCGAACTCCTGCTCAATGTGGCCAAGCACTCCGGGGTGTCGTCGGCATCGGTTTCGATCGCGATCCGCCCGGACGCCCTCGTGCAGATCGAGGTCTCAGACAAGGGGCGCGGATTTGAACCATCGGTCTTGAGCCAGCCGGATGGCCCGGACCTCGGGTTCGGCTTGCTGGCGGTGCGTGAGCGTTTTGACGCCTTCGGCGGGCACATGGCCATTGCCAGCAACCGCGGCCGCGGGTGCCGCGTGACATTGACCGCGCCGATCACCGAGTTGCTATCCCCTGCGCGCCGGGTGGACGTCAGGTATGGCACGCGGGCTCAGCCCAGCGCGGATGGGGTGGTCGATCTGCCGCCAGACCCGTCTGTGGCCTTGCGCATTCGGGTGATGCTGGTGGATGACCACTTGCTGCTGCGGCAGGGCCTGGTGCAACTCCTGTCGCAGGACTCAAGTATTGAAGTCGTCGGCGAGGCTCCCGATGGCGAAGCCGCTGTGGAGCGGGCTCGTGCTCTTCGCCCGGATCTCATCCTGATGGATGTCGGGATGCCCGGCATGGGGGGCATCGAGGCGACGCGGGCCATTCACGCCGAGTTTCCGGGAATCGTGGTCATCGGACTCTCCATGCATGCGGAGTCAGACCGTGGGGAAGAGATGCGCAACGCCGGTGCGTCCGCGTTTGTCTCCAAGAGCGAGGCGTCCGAAGTCCTGATCGCCACGATTCATGCCTGCTGTTGCGGTGGAGGCCCACATCGGTGAATACTGGCGGCGGTCAAGGACGGTCGCGCAAGACCGGTGAATGTTCGAGCGAATGGGTGCGCAAGCAATGAAGAACGGGGTGATGACGGTCGTGCAGTGTTGGGATGACGGGGTGGGGAGTGATGCGCGGCTCGTCGACGTGCTGCGCCGTCATGGTGCCAAGGCCACCTTCAACTTGAATGCCAACTCGCACGGCCCGCAGCGAAAATCCGGTTGGTCCTACAAAGGCACCGCGGTTTACACGCTGGCGTGGGGCGAGATGCGCGAATTGTTTGAGGGTTTCCCCATCGCCAATCACAGCCTGACCCATCCGTATCTCGATCGCATTCCCATCGAGGCGGCGAGGCAGGATATCGTGGAGGGGCGCGACCGCCTCCAGCAGTTCTTCGGACAGGAAGTCGCGGGGTTCGCCTATCCCTTCGGCACCTACAACGCTGCTGTGATGGATGCGGTTCGCGAGGCGGGGCATATCTACGCGCGAACAACGGAGACCGCCGAGTGCCCCTTCCCCCCGGCCGACGCCATGGCCTTTCACCCCTGCGGCCATTTCCTCGCATCGGATTTCTGGGAGCGCTACGAAAAGGCCCGTCCCGGCGGCGTCTTCTACTTCTGGGGGCACTCGTACGAAATGATCGATGACGCGATGTGGGCCGCCTTCGAAGCCATGATCGCGCGCATCTCGGCGGACCCTCTCGCGCAATGGGGCGACGTCGTCGATCTGTTTACCCCTACGTCCCCATGAGCCCCCTGATCCTCATCGTCATCGTGTTCGCACTGATGGTGGTGCTTCCGGTTTGCCTTGGCTTTCTGCTGCGGTTGCTGCTCAGCAATCCGGCCCCCCGCCTGATCGCCTTGCTGGGAGCCGCGCTGATCCTGGCCGTTCCGTACATGGCGGGCGACCGCGCGGCCGGTTCGCAGTTCGACGTGAGCGCCCGCAACGATATCACGCTCCCCATGGCTCTTGCCGTTCACACGCTGGGGATCCTGTTTTCAATGCTGCTGGCGTTCCTGTTCGTGAACGGCGGCGTGAAACTGGCGGACCGATGGCGCGCCGTCCGGGCCTGCCACACCTCAATGACTCCGTCCCCGTGAACTCAGCCGGATGGTCCCTATGCCCACGCCACGCCGCAAGCGCCGTTTCCTGGAACCCACTATTCGCCTCTGGGGCCTGCTGACCGGTGCCGGCGCCGTGCTGGCCGCGACGACCCTGATGGGCTGCCTAGGCCGCTATTCATGGTTCCTGGATCTGTTCTCTCACTTCCGCGCCCAGTACGCCCTTGGCCTCGGCATCCTCTCCGTGCTCCTGCTCGCCTGTCGTCGCTGGCGCGCCGCCTCCGCCTGCGCCCTGTTCGCCGCCATCAATGTCGGGTTCATGGTTCCGCTCTATCTGGGTGATGAACACATAGGACCGGTAACCGGCCGACCGCTGCGGGCCATGCTGTTGAATGTGAACACCAGCCAGGGCGATCCCGAACGCGTTCGGCAGCTCGTCGCCGATGTGGATCCCGACCTCCTCGTGCTGGAGGAAATCAGCCTGCGCTGGACACAGGAGCTGGCGTCGCTCACGAATGCGTACCCGCATGCCATCGTGCAAGCGCGCGAAGACAATTTTGGGATCGGGCTGTACAGCAAACACCCACTGGTGGAAGGCGAAATTGCCTACATCGGGGATTCGGATGTGCCTTCGATCCTGGCAACGGTCGGGGTGGGGGAGCAGACGCTGCGCGTCATCGCGACCCATCCCGTGCCGCCCGCCGGCGCCGAGTACTCCCGCTGGCGCAACAATCAACTCGCCGAAATTCCCCGCTACGTCGATGCGGCGGTTCCCCTGATCCTGCTGGGCGATCTCAACGTCACCCCATGGAACCGATATTTCCGGCAGTTACGGCGCGACAGCGGATTGCTCGACAGCGTCCAGGGGCGCGGCGTTCAGACCACCTGGCCCAGCTTCAGCCCGCTCCTGCGCATTCCCCTCGACCATGTCCTGCATTCTCCGCAGGTTGTCATCACCCGCAGGACCATCGGCCCCCATGTGGCGTCCGATCACGACCCGGTCATCGTCGAGTTCGTGATTCTGCCCGAGAATTGACATGCATTCCGCCGGGATTTCCGGCATGCTGCGGGCTTTTATTCCGGAGGCGCAACGACCATGACGGTGGAAAGCAACGAGTACCGCGAGCAACGCCTGAACAACCTGAATGCGCTGAAGGCGGCTGGCTATGTGACGCCGTTCGGGCACGCCTTCGCGCGCAGCGGAAGCCTGGCCGCCATCCGCGCGGGCTTCCAGGAGAACGCCACCGTCCAGGCTGCCGGGCGGGTGGCCACCATCCGCGATATGGGCAAGAGCATTTTCGCCGACCTGCGCGACGGCACCGACCGCTTTCAGATCTATGTCCAGAGGCAGGCCGTGGGGGATGCCGCATTCGCCGCGTTTAAGCTGCTGGATGCAGGCGACCACATCGGCGTCGATGGCGCCTTGTTCACCACCCGCACCAACGAACCCAGCATCAAGGTCGCCACCTGGACGATGCTCTCCAAGGCACTCCTGCCGCCGCCGGAAAAATTCCATGGCTTGAAGGATGTGGAGGCCCGCTACCGCCAACGCTACCTCGACCTCATGGCCAACCCCGAGGCGCGCGACCTTTTCAACAAGCGCATCCGCGCCGTCGATGAGATTCGCCGCTTCCTGCGCGAGCGCGGATTCGCCGAGGTCGAAACCCCGATGATCCAGCCGCAGGCCGGTGGCGCCGCTGCCAACCCGTTCGTAACCCATTACGAGGCGCTTCACACGGATATGTTCCTGCGCATCGCTCCGGAGCTGTACCTCAAGCAACTCCTGGTGGGCGGCTTCGACAAGGTCTTTGAGCTCAACCGCTGCTTCCGCAACGAGGGCCTGTCGCGCACCCACAATCCCGAATTCACCATGCTTGAAATTTACGAGGCCTACACCGATCTGCGCGGCATGAAGGCGCTGATCCAGGACCTCATCACCCATGTGGCCCGCGACGTCTTCGGCAGCCTGCAAGTGGGGCAGGGGGACCTCGCTCTCGATCTGGCAACGCCCTGGCGTGAAGCCCCCTATCGCGACCTCGTCCGCGAACGCATGGGCGCCGACTGGTTCGATCTGCCCGTCGCCGATGCCCGCCGCCGCGCCGAGGAGCAGGGACTCTCGGTGGATCCCGCCTGGGACATGCTGCTCGTCACCCACGAAGTGTATGAGAAGCTCATCGAGAAGAACCTGCGCCAGCCCACATTCGTCACACGTCTGCCGGCGGCCTTGATTCCCCTGGCCAAGACCTGTCCCGACGACCCGAGCTCGGCCGACGTCTTCGAACTCGTCATTCGCGGACAGGAAATTGCCCCGGCGTACTCGGAGCTCAACGATCCGCTCGAACAGCGCCGGCGCCTGCTGGAACAGGCCGGCGGCGATGAGTCCAAGCTCGACCATGCCTTCCTCGCGGCACTCGAACACGGCATGCCCCCCGCCGGCGGCATGGGCGTCGGCATCGACCGCCTGATCATCATTCTCTCCGGTGCGGAGTCGATCCGCGATGTCATCCTGTTCCCGCAGTTGCGCCAGAAAGAATAGCCGGCCCACAATGCCGTTTTCCCTCTACCTCGCCCTCAAGTACCTGCGCCCCAGGCGCTCCTTTGTCTCGGTCGTCACGGTTATCTCCGTGCTCGGGGTGCTGCTGGGCGTGGCCATCCTCCTCATCGTGCTGTCCGTCATGTCGGGCTTCGACAACATGTGGCGCGAGAAGATCCTGAGCTTCAAGCCGCACCTCATGATCGTGTCGCCCTACGGCGTGATCGAAGACACCGATGCGATGAGCGAGAAGGTGGCGCAGGTGCCGGGGGTGACCGGCGTTGCGGCGGCCATCGAAACGCGCGTCCTCCTGCAGTTGGAAGGGCGCACGGCGGCGCCGGTGGTCGTGGGCCTCGATGGTCAGCGCGCCCCGGGCGTCACGCGCATCCCCAACCACATGGTGGCCGGCACCTTTGCGCTGGAGGACCGCCAGGCCGTCCTCGGTGCCGACCTGGCCGACGCCATGGGTGGTCGCATCGGTGATGTCATGCTCGCGTACTCGCCCCTGAATGTGCTGAACCGCGATGAGCTGTACCTGCCCGAGGAGCTCACCCTCACCGGCGTCTTCAACATGGGCATGCGCGATTTCGACGGCACCTTCCTCCTCACCTCGCTCGATGTCGCCCGCGACCTGGTCGGCCTTGAGGATGGGGCCCACTCCCTGTATGTCATGACCGATGATGCCTTCCGCTTTGAAGAGTACGCCCAGCGCGTGCAGGAGGCCGTGGGCGATGACTACCTCGTGCGCACCTGGAAGGAAGTCGACAGCGTGCTGTTCGATGCCCTCAGCCACGAAAAGACGATGATGTTCCTCCTGCTGGTCTTTATCACCATCGTCGCCATCTTCTGCGTCACCAATACCCTCATCGTCATCACCGTCCAGAAGACCAACGAGATCGGTCTCTTGAAGGCGCTGGGCTTTCCGTCCGGCAAGATCATGGGCGCCTTTGTCTGGCTCGGCTGGATCCAGTGCATCGTCGGCATCGTCGCCGGGGTGGGGGTGGGGCTGCTGGTTCTCAACAACCTCCACAACATCGTGGCCCTGCTCCAACAGATGAATATCGAGGTCTTCCCAAAAGCCATCTACGGGCTGAGCGAAATCCCGTGGGAGACCTCAACCGGCGAGATCGTACGCATTGCCCTCTTCGTGTTGGTGTTCTGCACGCTGTCGAGCATTCTGCCCGCCTACCGGGCGGCACGGTTGGACCCGGTGCAGGCTTTGCGTCAGGAGTAGGGCGGGGGCCAGAGAAATTTATGATTCTGCGGGCCAACCAGATTGAAAAAATGTACATGATGCGGCAGGCGGAGCTGCACATCCTGCGCGGCGCGGATCTCGTGGTGGAAGCCGCGGAGTCCGTCGCCGTTATCGGCGTGAGCGGCGCCGGCAAAAGCACCCTGCTGCATATCCTGGGGGGCCTCGACAAGCCCGACCGCGGCACCGTGCAATTCGAGGGGCAGGACCTGTATGCGCTGCCATCCTGGAAGCGAACGCGCCTGCGGGCCCGTCACATCGGGTTCGTGTTCCAGTCGTACCACCTGTTGCCCGAAATGGATGTCCTGGGCAACGTGATGCTGGCCGGTATGGCCCTCGGCCGCCGCCCCGGCGACCCGCAGTTGAAGGAGCGCGCGGCCACCTTGCTGGATGCCGTCGGGCTGTCGGCCCGCTGCACGCACCACCCCATGGAGTTATCGGGCGGGGAACAACAGCGCGTGGCCCTCGCGCGCGCCCTCATGAATGCTCCGCAACTCGTGCTGGCCGATGAGCCCACGGGCAACCTCGACTCCGGCACCGGGGCCCAGGTCCTCGATCATCTCTTCGCGCTGACCAGCCGCGCCGGCCATGCCCTCGTTCTCGTCACGCACGACCGCCAGACCGCCTCACGCTGCGATCGCGTCCTGAAACTCGATAACGGCAGACTGGTCCCGGGGTGATCGATTATCGATTGCCGTGAAGGCCGCCGAATTACGCGCGCGGCGGGCCGAAGAGCCGGGCCATGAGGTCGCCATTGCGCATGGCGCCGAGGCTGCCCTGCAGGCAGGCCAGCTCATCGAAGGTCTGCACCCCATCGGTTGCCAACCCTTCCATGCGAATCGAGACGGGCACCGGCGTCCGGGTATGTTTGCCGCTGGAGATCGGCACGGGATGATCCGGCAGCACCGCCACATTCACGTCGGGCCCAATGGCCGCCAGTACCGGGCCCACGAGGCGCCGGTCAAACTCCTCAATCGTGCGGATCTTGAGGTCGAGGTTGCGCTCGTGGGAGACCTCGTCGATCGCTTCCACATGCACGTAGACAAAGTCGTGAGTCTCCAGGGCCGCGATGGCGGCCTGGGACTTGCCTTCGTAATTCGTGTCAATGTAGCCGGTCGCGCCCGCCACCGGGATGGAGTCCATGCCCAGGCAACGGCCAAGCCCGGAAATCACATCCACCGCGGTGATGACGGCCGACGATTGGATGCCGTACTTCGCCGACAGCGTGCGAATCGCGCCCGCCCGTCCGCCGCTCCAGGGCCATACGCCATTGGCCATCGGTGTTCCGGCACTGCGCAGGGCCTGGTTGGCGGGGCTATTCTCCAGCACCACCGGCGCCTCGGCAATCAGTCGCCGCAGCAGATCAACCGTCGGCTGGCCTTCCGCGGTGAGTGCCTTGGGTAAATGCTCGGCCACGCGTTCGCCCTGGTTGTCATCCGGCTTCTCGGTCTTCACCCGGTCGGAGTAGGCCGGGCCCGACAGCACCAGCAGGTTGCGATAACTGACGCCCGGGTAGAAGCGGATGGTCCCCGTTCCAAAACGGCGGTTCAGCAAGTCCACCAACTCGGCCGCCACGGCGGGCGCCACGTGCCCACCCGAAAAATCGGTCAGAATCCCGTCCACCATGGTGGTCAAATTTAGCCGAAACGCCACATCGCCCGGCCCGAGCGGAATGCCGCGCCCCGCCGCCTCCAGAGGACCGCGACCACACATCTCACTGGCCAGATCGCAGCCGAGCACGGACATGTTGGCCACGTCGCTGCTGGTGGGGAATCCTTCCGGAAGCGTCAGGAGCGTACCGCTGGCGCCTTCGCGCGCGATTGAATCCATGGCCGGCGTGTTGGCCACCTGGAGCGGGGTCCGCCCGCCCAGGGCCGCCACCGGCTCATCCGCCATGCCGTCGCCCAGAAAAATGACCGTTTTTCGCGGAGTCATGAGGCGCGAGTCTGCCAAAGCCCGCAAACACTGTCAACGGCGCGCCGTCATCCCATGCCACGAAGGGGCCTGCCGGCGCAACCTGAACTCGCAGGTGTTGACATCCGGTCGCGCCTGAGCGTAAAGTCGTGGTTTTTGGGGGAGCTGAATGGATACCGGTACACTGAGTCAGATGCAACGGCTGCTGATCCTGCAGGACCATGACATTCGCATCCGCGATATCGAACGCGAGCTGAAAGACATCCCGGAGCGCAAGCGCATCGAGGATGCCCGACTCACCCAACACCGCGCCGAAGTCGCCAAGGCCGAGGATGGGCAGAAGCTCCGTCAGTCCGCGATCAAGCAACTCGAACTCGACGTTCAGGCGCGCAAAGAGCAGATCCTCAAGCTGCGCCGCCAGCAGACGGAACTCAAGACCAACAAGGAGTTCCAGGCGATCGAGAGCGAGATCAAAACCCTCGAAGGCTCCATCAGCGGACTGGAAGACAAGGAACTGGAACTGATGGCGCTGCTCGACGAGGCCACACGCGTGCTGGAAGTCAGCAAACGCGAGCTGGCCCAGGAAGCGGTTGTCGTCCAACGCGACGTGGCCATCTGGGATGAGCGCGCTTCCGTTCTCCAGCGCGACGTAGACGCCGCCAAGGCTGAGCGCGCCATCGCCGCCGCCACCGTCACGGAAAAGGAATGGATGTCGCTCTACGAACGCATATTTTCACGCAAGGACCGGGCCATCGTGACGCTGGATGGCGGTATCTGTGGCGGTTGCCACATGCAGTTGCCGCCCTACGTGGTGCACGACGTCAAGAAGCACGCCCGACTGGTGACGTGCGAGTACTGCGGCCGGCTCCTCGTCGACGGTTGATAGTTTTTCGGTGGGGGCGATCAGTCGCTCCGGCCGCTTCGGCGACCGGGGAGGAAAGTCCGGACTCCACAGGGCAGGATGCCCCGCTCACGCGGGGGGCTCCCCGGTTAAGCGGGGGGAACGGAAAGTGCCACAGAAAACATACCGCCGGGTGGGGGGACGCGCGAGCGGCCGCCGATCCGGTAAGGGTGAAAAGGTGGTGTAAGAGA
Organism: uncultured Victivallales bacterium; assembly: GCA_964635825.1. Taxonomy (GTDB): domain Bacteria; phylum Verrucomicrobiota; class Kiritimatiellia; order UBA8416; family JAIOPI01; genus CAZWQJ01. Next base: position 39,031 of record CAZWQJ010000007.1, read on the forward strand.
CCACCGGGTGCGGCCGTAAGGCACACCGCAAGGCAAACCCCATCCGGAGCAAGATCAAATAGGGAACCGGAGGCGGCCCGCCTCAGGCGAATTGGCCCGCAAGGGCTCGTTCGTGTAGGTTTCGGGTTGATCGCATGAGATGAATGACTGATACCGGCCCGCGCGGTAAACAGAATCCGGCTTATGTCCCCCGCCGATTTTTTTCGTGATTGGGCGCGCCGCGGCGCCTGGCTCCTGACGGTCGCCTCCACAGGTGCGGCCATCTGGCTGGCCGTGCGTACCGTACAGGCCATCCGCGCGGTGCGCAGCCCAGCCGTGCCCGCCGCCGCCTCGCCGACCAGTAAACCCGTGCCAGCCGACTGGACCGGGGTGAATTGGGACGTCCTCCATGCCGTCGATGCGGCCGGACCGACCTCCGATGGCGAACTCGCCAAACGCTTCCGCCTGGCCGGCACCTTCTTCGAATTCACCGCCATGGGCAGCGGCCTGCGCCGAGCCATCCTGGATGACGCCAAGACCGGCAACCAACTGCTGCTCGCCGAGGGCGATTTCACCGATGGCGTCGAAGTCGCCCAGATCATGCGCGACCGCGTCACGCTCCGGGATTCCTCTGGCCGGGAAACCGTGCTCTACCTCGATTTCAGCGATGGCGCCGCCAAATCGGGCCCGGATGGCGCCAATGGGCAGGATGACGCCAAGGCGTCCACCGCCAGGTTCGGCGGCAATAGGGTGGGTGAGCGCCGCTGGGTCTTCCAACGCGAAAGCCTCCTCGGCTACTATCAGGAACTGCGCGACCAGCCCGAACGCCTCGTCCTGCTCTTTGACTCCCTGAAACCCGAATACAACGATCAGGGCGGCATCACCGGCTACCGCCTCGGCGCCGAGGGCGAACGCGAATTCTTTGACGCCGTCGGCCTCCAGGAAGGCGACGTCGTCCGCAAGGTCAACAACGTCGACATGACCAACCGCCGCCGAGCCGAATTCTTCATCAAGCAGTTTGCCGAGAACGAGGCCTCCGCCTTCATGATCGATGTCGAACGCGAAGGCACCACCAACCGCATGGTCTACGAAGTCCGCTGACCGGGGCACCCAAAGGTTATCGTCGTGGCCCCCGGACTCCAGAACCCCTAAAACACCCCACCAATTGCGCTTTCTGTGACCACGTAGTTGACATAAGATATATTATGCGACGTTATGAATAGGCCCGTTCCAGATATCCCTGAGATGCGTTGGAGCCATGGCGCGGCCTACGAAGCATGCGCGCGGACGTCATCGGGCGAAGCGAGTTCGACATGGAGGTCGTGCAGCAGTCCGTTGGACAGGCCGTAGATCCAGCCATGGATGGTGAGCTTGTCGCCGCGTTTCCATGCATCCTGAACGACGGTGGTGTTGCCGACATTGACGGCCTGCGCGACGACATTGAGTTCGCACAAGCGATCGACGCGCTGCACCAGGTCCGGCAACGCACTCAACTCGCTGGCGTGGCTGCGAGCCAGATCCTGAATATGCCGCAGCCAGTTGTCGATGAGCCCATGCGAGCACTCTTCCATTGCCGCTCGGATGCCTCCACAGCCATAGTGGCCACAGACGATGACATGGCGGACATGCAGGATGTCGACTGCGTATTGAAGGACGGACAGACAATTCATGTCCGTATGGATGACCAGATTCGCCACATTGCGATGAACAAACAGTTCACCCGGGAGCATGCCGACGATCTCGTTGGCAGGCACCCGGCTATCCGAACAGCCGATCCAGAGGTGCTCAGGCGCCTGCTGGCGCGCCAGTTCCTCAAAGAAGCCGGGCGATTGCTGCTGGATGCGGTTCGACCATTCCCGGTTGTTGGTAAATAGATGCGGCAATGTGGCCATATAGCCCTACCCCCTTGCTGAAATGTGCCGACCCCACGGGAGCCCTTAACGAGCCAACCCCCAGCGGGAGGTAAACGGCCAGTAGACGAACACGGCAGGGCCCACCATATTGCGCCGCGGTACCGCGCCCCAGTAACGACCATCACGACTGTTCTGCGTGTTGTCGCCCATCGCCAGAAACTCGTCGACCCCCAGAGTGAACACATCGTCCGGATGCCGCATCGCCGGTGACGCAGGTTCCACATCGGTTCGCGGGTCCAGCAAGCGAAAGCCGGCATAACCCGGATCCTGACGGGCAATTCGTGCAATGGATTCCGGTTCCCGGCAGGCAACGCCATTCACGACGAGATCGGGCGGCTGAATGGACACCGCCTCGCCGGGCAGTCCCACAAGGCGCTTGATATAGTGAGTCTTGGGCGGCAGGCTGCGGATGCCATCGGTGCCGAACACCACGATCTGGCCCCGCTCGGGCTTCGCCAGATTCCAGCGAACCCGATCGACGAAAACATGATCGCCCGCCTTCTGAACTCCCTGCCACAGCAGGCTTCCCTTGGGCAGAAACGAGCCTGGACTCACGCGCGGGCCCGAGGCCAGTGGGACTCGATAGACGTGCTTGCCGACGCGGCAGAGGTAGCGCCCGCTATCCTGCGGGTCCGGCTGCAGGGACTGCACATAGCCGGACTCCCGGGTGCGCACTTGCATGAACCAGTCGCCCGTGATCAACCACTGCACCGCACACAGCGGCAGATGGTCCAGCATACCCCGCGATTCGCGCGCCTCGTAAAGAATGCCGTGCAGCGTCGGCTGCATCGATCCCGTCGGAATTTTGAAGGGCTGGATAAAATACGTGCGGCAGGCCATGGCGATGCCAATCGCCACGATCAGGATCTCGAGGTTCTCGCGCAGACCGGGATGCGCACGAGCGGGCGTGTGCTCCACCAGCCACGCCTCGAGGGCTTCGAACGCAGGCGGCCGGGCCGCTACGTCCCCCTGCCCCAATTGAGACTGCAACGCCGACTCCAATCGCCGGAGTTCATCCAGCCGGGATGGCTCCATCACGTCTTCACGCATGTGGCGGAAATGGCGGGCGTGACGCAACAATTCGCGCGCTTGGTCCCGTTGCCGCTTCTTCTTGAAGAACCCCCACATGCTCCGGGCGCCTCCCCGCGCCTGCGCCGGCTGTCCGCCGGCTCCCTCACTCAATCGCTGCTGGATTTCAGCACGGCCACGAAGGCCTTCTGCGGCACATTCACGCTGCCGTATTGCTTCATCCGCTTTTTGCCTTCCTTCTGCTTCTTCAGCAGCTTCTGTTTGCGCGTGACGTCACCGCCGTAGAGCTTGGCCGTCACGTCTTTGCGGAAGGCGCGGATCGTTTCCCGGGCAATGATCGTCTTGCCAATCGCCGCCTGCACCGGCACCACGAACATGTGCGGCGGTATGACCTCCTTCAACACTTTGCACATCTGGCGACCGCGGCTCTCCGCTTTGCTGCGATGTACCAGGCACGAAAAGGCGTCCACCGGCTCCGCGTTGAGCAGGATGTCCAGCTTCACAATGTCGCTTTCCTGGTATCCGGCATGCTCGTAATCCATGGATGCATAGCCGCTGCTGATGCTCTTTAGCGAATCGTGAAACTCCACCAGGATCTCGTTCAGCGGGATCGAACAGGTCAGCATCACGCGATGCGTGTCCATCGATTCCGTGCGGGTGACCTCGCCTCGACGGTCCATCACGAGTTTCATGAGGTCGCCGATGTGCTCGTTGTGGCAGATCAGAAAAGCCCGCACCATGGGCTCCTCAATCTTCTCGATACGCGTGACATCCGGCAACTTCAGCGGGTTGTCGAGCGTGATCACTTCACCGCCACGCAGGTGAATCCGGTAGATGACCGCCGGATACGTATTGATGATGTCCACGTCGAACTCGCGCCGCAAGCGCTCCTGCGTGACTTCCATGTGCAGCAGCCCAAGGAAGCCGCAGCGAAAGCCGAAGCCCAGCGCCGCGGACGATTCCGGGTGATACGTCAGGGCCGAATCGTTCAGGCACAGCCGCATGAGACTGTCGCGAAATTTCTGATACTCGGACGTGTCCATCGGGTACATGCCACTGAACACCATCGGACGAACTTCCCGGAACCCCGGCAGCGCTTCCTCGGCCTCACGGTTGCGCACCGTGACCGTGTCCCCAATCAGAATGTCGGACGGTTCTTTCAGCGTGCTGATGAAGTAGCCCACCTGCCCCACCGCCAGCTCCGGCACCGGGAACGGCTTCGGATGAAAGACCCCGACTTCCTTGATCTCGGTTTCCTTGCCGCCGACCATCAGGCGCGCGCGATCGCCGACTCGCAGAACCCCGTCCATCACTCGCACATAGGTGATCACGCCGCGAAAGGCATCGTACACCGAGTCAAACACGAGGGCACGCGTGCGGTCGGGCGGCCCCAACGGCTTCGGCGGCGGGATGCGCTTCACCACGGCCTCCAGCAACTCGGGAACGCCAATCCCCGTCTTGGCACTCACCAGCATCGCATCATCCGCCGAGATGCCAATCACGTCCTCGATCTGCTTGCGGACTTCATCCAGGTTCACGCCCGGAAGATCCACCTTGTTAATGACCGGGATGATCTCCAGCCCGCGCTCAATCGCGAGGTGGCTGTTGGCGACGGTCTGCGCCTCCACACCCTGCATCGCGTCCACGATCAGCAGCGCGCCTTCACAGGCCGCCATGCTGCGAGAGACTTCATACGAGAAGTCAACGTGCCCGGGCGTGTCGATCAAATTGAATGAGTAGATTATTCCGTCCGAGGCCTCGTAGCGCATCGTGACCGGGTGCGACTTGATCGTGATGCCGCGCTCGCGCTCGAGGTCCATGTCGTCGAGCACCTGGTCGCGAAAGACGCGCGTCTCGATGGTCTTCGTCAGTTGGAGCATGCGATCGGCCAGGGTCGACTTGCCATGGTCGATGTGTGCGATGATACAGAAGTTGCGGATGAGGGAGGTATCTTGCATAGCGAATCTGCTCGTCAGTGAAAGGCGGCGCCGGCGGCCGCGCGCATGCGTGCGATGTGCTCGCCCATGTCGCGTTGTGGGAACAGCGCCGTACCGGCGACAAAGGCGTTGGCACCGGCGGCGGCGCAGAGCGGAGCCGTGTTCTGGTCGATCCCGCCATCCACCAGAATATCCATGTCCGGCCGACCGCGGCGGCGGGTCTCGTCCCGGATGGTGCGGATCTTCGGCAATACGTCCTGCATGAAGGACTGGCCGCCGTAGCCCGGCTCCACGGTCATGCACAGCACTTCATCCACGAGGTCCAGCACGTCGTGGATGCGCTCGGCCGGGGTGCCCGGGTTCACGGTGATGCCGGGGCGCATGCCGGCGGCGCGAATGGCCGTCAGCGTGGCGGGCACGTCGCAAGACGCCTCAATATGGATCATCAGCGAATCGGCGCCGGCCTCGGCAAAGCGGTCCACGTAGCGATCCGGATGCACCAGCATCAAGTGCACACTGAGGGGCATGCGTACCACGCGGTTGGCCATGGCCACCACGGCCGGCCCCATACTCAAATTCGGCACAAATAGTCCGTCCATGATATCCAAGTGGAGACCGTCGGCACCGGACGCCTCGGCCCGTCGTGCCGCGGCTTCAAGGTTCCCGACATCCGCGGCCAGGAGCGACGGCAGAATCAGCATGTTCATGCCGAGCGATTGTTGCAGAACCGTAGCGGACCTTCCAGAGAAAAAGCCCGCAGGCCGGCGCCGTGGGTACGCGAGCCGTGCGCAGTTTGGACTGCAGGATCGTGGTGGCATCCTCCGGCCGCAGCGCCCCCTCCCCCACCCGGATCAGAAAACCCGCCAGGCTGCGCACCATCCGATAGAGAAATCCTTCGCCGCGCGCCACGATCACAATCTCGGCCCCGCGCCGCCGCACGATCAGGGCCGTGACCTCGCGCACATTCGTTTCCACGTCGCGGTTGGGATTGGCGGAGTAGGCGGTGAAATCGTGGCGGCCCACGAGGTGCTGGGCCGCCACCTGCATCGCGGCGACATCCAGCGGAACCCGCACCTGCGCGCGGTAGCGGCGGATGAACGGCGGCATGACATCGGCATTCCAGATGAAATAGCGGTATTCTTTGCCGATGACGCTGCGGCGGGCGTGAAAGTCCGCACGCGCGGGGGCCACTTGCAGCACGCGCACATCGTCCGGCAGCACCGCGTTCAAGCTGACCATCAGGCGCGCCGGCACCACGCGCCGCGACAGGTCAAAATGCGCGACCTGTCCAGCCGCGTGCACCCCCGTATCGGTGCGTCCGCTGCCATGCACCTTCGTCTGCTCGCCACAAACAGTCCGGAGAGACGCTTCCAGCCGGGCCTGGACCGTGTCCGCATTGGGTTGCACCTGCCAACCGCCGTAGGCGGTGCCATCGTACGCAACGGTCACACGATAGCGGAAGAGCTCAGGCGCCGGTGTGGTCATCGCCCCCCTGCCCCTTGGAGTCGAGGTAGTCCTGGAGAATCTGCTGGGCGGCAATTTTATCCACCAACCCCTTGCGCTTGCGGCGGCTCACATCCGCCTCCAGCAGCACCTGCTGCGCGCTGTAGGAACTGAGGCGCTCGTCCCAGGGCTCAACCGGAATCCCGCAACGCGCCGAAACCTGCTTCGAAAACCGGTTAACCTCTTCGGCCATCGGCCCTTCGGTGCCGTTCATGTTCAGGGGCATACCCACCACGATCAGCCCCACGGCCTGGCGCGTGGCGCACTCCGCCACCTGGCGAATCGCGTCCTCGATGCTGCGAACCTCCAGCATGTCGTGCGGAAACGCAAAAAAGCGCCCCTCGTCGCTGATGGCGATGCCAATGCGACGGCGTCCATAGTCGACACCGAGTATGCGCGTCATGCGCTGGGTTCTCCTGCCGCGCGGAGGGGCGCGGGCCCGATCATCGCCTACAGCAAGTGCCGGTACTGCGGGTTGGCGGCCAGCACTTGCACGAGCTTCTTGACGTCCTGAGCCCGGGATTTCGGGCACACCAAGGTGGCTCCTTCCGCCTGCACGACCACGAGATCTCGCACGCCCAACAGCGCCGTGAGGCGGTGCGGAGAGACCACCACGTTGCCAGAGCCATCCAACACTTCGCATTGACCGATGCAGACATTGCCGGAGGCATCCGTCGGGAAGTGATCGCCCAGCGCCGGCCAGGTGCCCACGTCGTCCCACGCGAAAGTGCCGCGCGCCATCACAATATTGGTCGCGCGCTCCATGATCGCATAGTCCACGGAAATGCGCTCGACCGCCTCATACTCACGGGCCAGGGCCGCCTTGAAATCCGGGCCGCCGATGTGCGGCGCCAACCGCTGGCACATGGCATGCAACGGGGGACGAAAAGAGGCAAGCGCACGCTCGAAGGCCGCCACCGACCAGATGAACATCCCGGAATTCCAGAAGTAGCGCCCCTCGGCCAGATAGCCCTCAGCCGTCGCCTGGTCCGGCTTCTCCACGAAGCGCGTGGCCCGGCAGAACGCAATCCCGTCGCGCGCGGGCAACAAATCGCCCGTTTCAATGTAGCCATAACCCGTGCTCGGGAAGGAGGGCGTGATCCCCATGGTCACCAGCACATCCTCCTGCAACGCGAGGCCAATACTCTGCCGCAGGGTATTCTGAAAGACGTCGAGTTGCCCGACAATGTGGTCCGCCGTGAGAATGCAGAATGCCGCCCCGGGATCGCGCGCCTTGACGATGGCCATGGCCAGCGCACAGGCGGCCGCCGTATCCCGACCCACCGGTTCCCCGATGACATTGCCCGGCGGCAGCATCGGCGCGGCTTCCTGGCTGACCTCGACCAGATCCTGGCTCGTGATCACAAAGACGTGGGAAGGATCGAGCAAGCCCTGAAGGCGATCCACGGCCATCGCCAGCAACGTTCGCCCACCGAACAAGGCGAGAACCTGCTTCGGGCGGCGAGTTGTACTCAGCGGCCAGAAGCGTTCGCCTCGACCACCGGCCAGAATCACGGCATAGGCATGCTCAAGCGTCGACATCGGCCCCTTCCCCTATTTTGCGGGCTCGACGGGCTGCGTTTGGGCGGGAACGGGCGCGTCCGCCCCTCCGCCGCCAAACCACCCGCGCACCAGCCGCCCCACAGGCGTGAAGCGATCCACGTCGCGCACGCTGAGCACCACGATCAGCGAAATCAGCAACACGGCAAACACATTGACGACCGCATTCACCAGGCGCGGGGGCACAGGACGTCGGCGCACCAACTCGATGAGCGAGAAGCAGATGTGGCCACCATCGAGAACCGGGATCGGCAGCAGGTTCAGAATGGCCAGATTCACATTCAGAAACCCTGTGAACCACAACGCCAGCATGGGGCTCGTCTTCACAATGTACCAGTAACTCACCAGGATCGCCACCGGACCACCCACTGCATTGCTGGCCGCGCGCGCCTGCTTCGGGCTCGTCAGCGCACCCAGGAACCGGAAAATCGCGGTCGCGTGCCCGCGAATCTGCGACCACGGGCTGGGATGAACCACCGTGTCATGCTCGACGGCCGCCAAGTTGAATTCCACCCCAATGCGCACGATCCCCAAGGCCTCGTCGCGCACCGGAACCAACGACAGCGTCAGCGTCTCCTCGCGGGCGCCCACTTTGCGTTTCACCACAACGGGGACTTCCTCTCCCTCATGGATGGACACCAACTTGATCAGGTGCGTGCGGCTGAAGATCTCTTCCCCAGCAAACCCCACGATCAAATCCCCCGGGCGCATGCCGGCCCGGTAGGCAGCCATGTCCGAGTCGGCCCTCAAGACCATGCACAGGCTGGGTCCATCCACACCGGGGACGTGCTGCTCACCCAGCGATCCGCGGGCGGTGGGGAGATGCAACATCCGTTCCTCGCCATCGCGGGTGCGCACGGCAAGGTCCACCGCCTGATGATAGGCGGCCTCCATGCGCACATCGGTCCAGGTGGCCGTGGGCTTGCCGGATACAGAAACGATTGTGTCGCCGATACGCAGTCCGGCCGCGTAGGCGGCGCTATCGGTATCGACGTAGCCGACCATGCTGCTACGCTCGGAAGGGCCGGCCGGCATGCCCCACCAGTACACCATCCACGCCAGCAGAATCGCGAACAGAATGTTTCCCACCGCACCGGCCACAGAAACCAGAATCTTCTTCCACGCCGAAATGGCCGGCAGATCGTTCGCCGGGTCGCCCGTCTCACCCTGAATGCGGCTCATCCCCGTCGGATCCAGCTGCGGCAACGCCACGTACCCGCCCAGTGGAATGCAGCCAACCTTGTAGAGGACCCCATTGCGACGGAACTGCCAGATCGCCGGCCCAAACCCGATCGCAAAGACTTCCACCACCATCCCGCACCACCGCGCCACCAGAAAGTGCCCAAGCTCATGCACAAAGATGCTGAGCCCGAAAAAGGAAACCAGCAGGAAGATAAACCACAGCGAACTCAGTATGTTTTGGAGAATTTCCATGAATCGAACCAAAAGAACCTGCACAACGCGGGTAAACCCGGATAGCCCTATATCAAAACCCGCACGTAAAGGTACATGAGCGGAGCCCCGAATAGCAAGCTATCCAGCACATCCAGTAGCCCCCCCATCCCTGGGATGGCGGCACTGGAGTCCTTCATGCCGGACGAACGCTTGACGAGCGATTCGAAGAGATCCCCCACCAACCCCACCACGCACAGCAGGACGCCCAGCAGCACGGCATCGTGGACCGCCAGCGGCACCTGGCCCAGCATGCCTCCCGAGAGATGCCGGAACAGGACCGCCACCCCCACTGCCAGCGCAAGCCCTCCCGCCAATCCTTCCCAACTCTTCTTGGGTGATATGCGAGGAAACAGCTTGTGCTTGCCGATGGCCCGTCCGACGAAATACGCCCCCACGTCGGCGGCTTTCGTCACCACGACGAAGAAGAAGACCACCGCGCGCCCCGTCGGGCCAACGGGCTCCAGCAGGCTGTGCGGCTCCCAGGCAAACGCCAGGCGCGTCACATAGTTCAGGAAGTACGGGACGTACAAGATGCCGAGCAGCGTGCAGCCCAGCGTCTCCAGCGGCTTCGGGTTGTGCTTCTGCGGAAACTGCCGCACGAACACCGCCGTCAGCGTGAGCAACAGGACGATGTTTTCCCACTGGTACGGCGTGGCCGAACGGCCCACGGATCCGCACATCGAGAAGAAGGTCGCGGAAATCATCGCGGCCCCGCTGATCAGCCCAAGAAACCGAAACACCGGAATGCCGCCCTTGTTGAGCATGGCGTAGAACTCCAACTGCGCCAGGGCCGTCACGCCCAGAAGCACCATCCAGATGCCCAGCGCCGGCAGCTTGAACGCGGCCAGTGCGAACGCCAGGATCAACGTGATCCCGCTCAATACTCGATACTTCAGCACGTGGGACCTTCCTCCCGGGGCGACGGCAACAATTCCGGCACGGCGCGTTCGGTTGTGGCGCCAAAGCGGCGCTTGCGCGTTCCGTAGACATCCAGCGCCTTGCGGAACTCCTCCTCACGAAAGTCCGGCCAGAGGACGTCCGTCACATACAGTTCCGTGTAGGAGAGTTGCCAGAGCAGAAAATTGCTCAGCCGCATCTCGCCGCTCGTCCGGATGAGCAGATCCGGGTCCGGCACATCCGGCGCGTACAACCGCGAGGCAATGACCTTCTCGTCGATCTCCGACGGGTCCAACCGGCCCGCGCGCACGTCCTTCGCCAGCGCACGCACCGCATCCGTAATCTCGCTTCGACCGCCGTAGCTCAGGGCCAGGATCAACTCCCCGGAGCGATAGTCCGCGGTCGCGTTCATGACGCGCTTGAGCCCAAGTTGCACCGGCAGCGGCAGGTCGTGCATGCGGCCGATCATCCGCAGCCGCACCTGGTTCTCATGCAACTCGTGTTCGCGATCCTCCAGAAATGTGCGCAGCAGGCGCATCAGGCCCCGAATCTCCGAACGCGGGCGCACCCAATTCTCGACGCTGAACGCGTACAACGTCAGATAGTGAATGCCCGCCGCCCGGCATGCGCGAATGACGGCGCGCACGGACTCGGCACCTTCCTCATGCCCGCGAAGCCGCGGCAAACCGCGCTGCTGAGCCCAGCGCCCGTTGCCATCCATGATGATGGCGACATGCCGGGGAATCTTCGGCTGCTCCACCATGGGCGACCATCCGCTCCTGCCCTACAGGGCCACTCGCATCGTGCTGGCGCGCTTCGGACCCACCGAGAGCATGCCCAGCTTGACGCCGGTCAGTTCGCACAAGCGGTCCACGTACGCCCGCGCCCGCGGCGGCAGATCTTCCATCCGCGTGATGTCGCGCGTCGGGCATTGCCAGCCCGGCATCTCTTCGTACACCGGTTTGCATCGTTCCAGAACCCGAATGTTGCCGGGCACCGTCTCGTAGCGGACGCCGTCACACTCGTATGCCACACAGATGCGCAGCACGGGCAGCGTGTCGAGCACATCCAGCTTGGTCATGGCCAGGCAATCAAACCCATTCACCATGGTCGAATAGCGGGCCACCACGGCGTCGAACCAGCCACAGCGGCGCGGCCGCCCCGTGGTGGCACCAAACTCATTGCCCTCGCGCGACAATGTCTTGCCAACCTCGTCATGCAGTTCCGTGGGAAAAGGCCCTTCCCCCACTCGCGTCGTGTAGGCCTTTGTCACGCCGATCACCCGATCCATCCGGGTGGGCGGCAAGCCGCTCCCCGTGCTGGCGCCTCCGGCAGTGGCGCTGGAGGACGTCACGTAGGGATAGGTGCCAAAGTCGATGTCCAGCATCGCTCCCTGCGCGCCTTCGAAAAGCATGGATTTGCCGGCCTTCCAGGCCGCGTCCAGAAACACGATCGTGTCTGTCACGTAGGGCCTCAGCACATTCGCTGCGTCCGCATACAGCGCGAGCATCGCCGCACCGTCCACCGCCTCGGCACCGGCCTCCGCCAACGCGCGGTTCACCTCTTCCACGCGCAACGCCAGCAACTGCGCAAAGGCTGGATCCACGAGGTCCCCCATGCGCAACCCCACACGCGCGGCCTTGTCGCTGTAGGAGGGCCCGATCCCGCGCTTCGTCGTGCCAATTTTTCGCTCGTTGCGAGCCCCTGTTTCGCGGGCGGCATCCAGCAACCCATGAAAAGGAAAAACGACGTGGGCCCGGTCGCTGATGTGAAACCGCCCGGTGGCGCGAATTCCGCGCGCTTCCAAGTCCCGCAGTTCCTTCACCAGCGCGACAGGATCCACCACCACACCATTGCCAATGACGCAATGCTTGCCGGGGTGCAGGATTCCCGATGGGATCAGGTGCAGCACATACTTCTCCTGCCCCACGATCACCGTGTGCCCAGCGTTGTTGCCGCCCTGATAGCGCACGATGACATCCGTGTCCTCGGACAGAACGTCGATCACTTTGCCCTTGCCCTCATCGCCCCACTGGGCGCCTACCAGTACCGTTATCGGCATATCGCCTTTCTCCCAGGTTCACGGTCCGCGGATGCGGGTCCGGTTGCGGTGGTCGTTCGCGGGCGAGCCCGCACGCCCCCATCATATCGCCACGCCACCCGTCGGCGTCGCGCTCCTATCAGGTGCCAGCAGTGGATCCGTTCGCCCTGCGCGGCGAAAGGCCAGCGCGCGTTCGACGCAACTGGGACACGTGCCGCAAGGCGTCTCCGCCCCCCGATAGCACGTCCAAGTATGCGCATAGTTCACACCCAGTGCCAGACCAATTTTCACGACATCAGCCTTCGAGAGGCCCACAAAGGGCGCATGCACGCGGACCGCGCTTTTCCGGTTCAGCGCGAGCACCTGGTTCAAACGCTCCACAAATGTGGGCGAGCAATCCCAGTAGCCATACTCGTCCTGCGCCTGCGCGCCGTAGAAGATATCCTGCAGCGCCATGCCTTCCGCCGCCGCCGCCGCCAGCGACAGAAACAGCAGGTTCCGATGTGGAACGTACGTGGGGGGCTGGCGCCGCTCTTCCGGCGACAACGCGTCGAGATCCGGAACATCCGCCCCCTTCCCCGCCAGAGCCGTGCCCGCCTCCACCAGGCGTCCAAAGAATGAGATGTCGATAATCTCGTGCCGCACGCCCTCGATGGCGGCCACCTGGCGCCGAGCCATTTCAAGCTCGCGCGAGTGCTTTTGCCCATACGCGAAGGACAGCGCCACGAGATCCCGGACCCCCAGCGTGCGCGCAACCCATTGCAGCAGCGTCGCGGAATCGGCGCCCCCGGAAACGAGCACCAGCGCGCGTTCCACACGCTCGGCCGGCATCACCGGTTCATTCATGTCCTGGACCTTCCCCATTTCGATCAACGCCTGCAAATGCCGGGACGCACTCTACGACATGCACCCCACGCATGCCAGTCCAGACGGTCGCCACAGGCGTCGACCTGCCCGCACCGCCTTTTGGCTGGTGAGCACCGCCCGCCTGCGCCATACTGCCGCCCTTCGGCTGAACGCATCGAGTACCCGCGGTTGGAGGACCCCATGGCGGCTAGGATCAAACACGCGCTCGAGGATCTCACCGGCTTCGTGCCGCGCCACGATTCTTTCGTGGGCATCGACTCCGATGGTTGCGTGTTCGACACGATGGAGATCAAGCAGAAGCAGTGCTTCCACGGGCTGATTGTCTCGCATTGGCAACTGCACACGATCGAGAAGGCCGTGCGCGAGGCGGCCGAATTTGTGAATCTATACTCGAAATGGCGCGGTCAAAACCGCTTCCTCGCCCTCCTGAAGGTCTTTGACCTCCTTCCCGCCCATCCCGCCGTGCGCGCCAGCGGTGTCCCCACCCCCCATCTTGAATCCTTGCGCCGCTTCATCGAGTCAGGCGCCATGCTTTCCGAGAGCGCCTTGCGCCGTGAAACCGATGCCACCCACGACCCGGAGCTGCTGAAGCTCCTCGCCTGGAGCCAGGATGTGAACGCCGCCATCGCCAACACCGTAAAGTGCATTCCACCCTTTCGCTGGGCGCGAAAAAGTCTGGAACTGCTTCAGGGGCGATCGGATGCCATGTGCGTCTCCCAAACCCCGGCCGAGGCCCTCGTGCGGGAATGGGAAGAGAACGGCATCGAAGGTTTCATTACCATGATCGCCGGTCAGGAACTCGGAACCAAGGCCGAGCACCTCGCCATCGCCACCAGCGGAAAATATCGCCCGGATCGAGTCCTCATGATCGGCGATGCCTTGGGTGATCATAGGGCCGCCAATGCCAACAACGCCCTCTTCTTCCCCATCAATCCTGCCCATGAAGAAGCATCCTGGCAGCGATTTCACGACGAGGCCTACGCGCGCTTCCTCGATGGAACGTTTGCCGGCTCCTATCAGGATGGGCTGGTGCAGCAATTCGAGGCCCTGCTGCCCGAGCACGCCCCCTGGGAACGGTAGCCGCCCGGACCGGGCTGAGCCGGTCCCTCCACCGGAACCGGCATAAGCGTGGTCAATGGAGGGCCGACCTCCGTGTCGGCCGGTTTCAACGAGCGCCCGTCTAGCGCCCCCGCGGCTTGCTCCAGATCCGCACCATCTTGTTCTGCCGCCCCCACTCACGGGCCTCGCGGTGACTGTGAAAATACAGGTCGATGTGTTCGCCCTTGATCCCGCCCCCGGTGTCCTCGACCCTGCCGTAGCCATAGCCGTCGATGAACATGATCGTGCCGAATGGATACAGGCGCGGATCCGCTGCAATCGTGCCGTAGCGCGCCATCGCCCCGCTCGCTGTCATCCCCACCTGCTTGGGCTTGCCACGCATGCTGCCGCCGCTGTGCACCGCGCGCCCATACCATGTGCGCTCCCAGCCGCAGCACTTCCCGCACTTGCAGTACCCCGTCGTCACCATCCGGCGCGCGACCGGCTGCACGCCCGACGGCGGTCGAATGGTCATGCAGCCCGCCAACCCAAGCACCATGAGCAGAATCGCTATCGTTGATCGACTTCGCTTGAGCATACGCCATTGTAAAGGCCGCACCCCATCCATCGCAAGCTCAACTCGGCTCCCTCTCCCGCGTTGCTCTCGCCACACGCATGCGCTAGACTCACCCTCCGAGATGAGCGACCTCCCACTGCCCGAAACCGTGGCGCTGATTGCAGGACAAGGCGTCTACCCGCGACTGCTGGCCGAATCGGCCAGGGCCAGTGGGATCCGCCGCCTGTGCCTCATCGCCTTCCGCGGCGAAACCGACCCCGCCATCGCCCGACTGGCGGATGACGTCCACTGGCTGCGTCTCGGCCAACTCGACGCCTTGCTGGAGGCCCTGCGCGCCAGCGGGTCCCGCCATGCGGTCATGGCCGGGCAGATCACACCGACGGCCCTGTTCCGCGTGCGTGCCGACCGTGCCATGCTGGATCTGCTCCGTCGCCTGCCCGCGCGCAACGCAGAAACCATCTTCGGCGCCGTCGCCGATTCCATGCGCAACATCGGCGTTGAACTCCTGCCCGCCTCCTCATTCATGGAGCCTCACATGCCCACGGTCGGCCTCCTATCCCGCCGCCCGCCGGACTCGCGCGAACAGAACGACATCGCCCTCGGCCTTGAGATCGCGCGAGCCACCAGCAACCTCGATATCGGCCAAACCGTCGTCCTCAAGGAAGGCACCGTGCTCGCGGTCGAGGCGTTCGAGGGCACCAACCGCGCCATCCGCCGCGCCGGGAAATTGGGTGGCCGCGGCAGCGTCATCGTCAAAGTCGCCAAGCGCGGCCACGACATGCGCTTCGATATCCCCGTCGTCGGCGAGCACACGTTTCGCGTGCTGAAGCGCGTCAAGGCCTCCGCCCTCGCCGTTGAAGCCGGGCGCTGCATTTTGCTGGAACGGGAGAAACTGGTCGCGTGGGCCGATCGGCTGAACATCGCGTTCGTGGCCGTATCGCATACGCTCAATCCGCGGGATGCCGTACAACAGGTGATGCATGTCGGATAACATTCGAGTCGCGGTGGTCGGCGTCGGCGCTCTCGGGCAATGGCACACCAAGGTCTATTCGGAAATGCCAGGCGTCTCCCTCGTCGGCGTCTATGACGTCGACCCCGCCCGCGCCCGAGAAATCGCCGAACGCTACCAGACCCGCGTCTTCACCGCGCTGGATGAGTTGGCCGGCGCTGTCGATGCCGTCAGCGTGGTCGTCCCCACCAACCGCCATCACGACGTCTTTCGCACCCTCGCCGGCATGGGGTTGCACATGCTGATGGAGAAGCCGATCGCCGCCTCCACGGATGAAGCCGAGGCCATGGTTGATGAAGCCAACTCGCGCGGCTTGATCCTGCAGGTCGGCCACGTCGAACGCTTCAATCCCGTCATGAAATTCCTGGAACAGAATCTGGGGGTGCCCCGCTTCATCGAGGTTATCCGCCTGGCCCCGTTCCCTCCCCCGCGCGAAGGCGCCCCACCCCGGGGCACCGAGGTCAGCGTCGTGCTCGATCTCATGATCCACGACCTCGAAATCATCCTGCACATCGTCGGGGCCCCCGTGCGCGAAATCCACGCGGTGGGCGTCCCCGTTCTTACTCCCACCGAGGATATTGCCAATGTCCGCCTCGCGTTCGAGAATGGCTGCGTGGCCAATGTCACCGCCAGCCGCATCAGCCAGGAACGCATGCGCAAGATTCGCGTCTTTCAAAGCGATACCTATGTGTCCCTCGACTACATGAACCAGTCCGGACAGGTATGCCGCAAAACCGCGCAAGGCCTGGTCGTCACGCCAGTCCCCATCGAACGCGGGGAACCGCTCGCCGCCGAATTGGCGTCCTTCGTCGATTGCGTACGTCGCCGGCATGACCCCGTCGTGTCAGGGAGGCACGCCTCGCGCGCACTCAATCTGGCCGTCGAAATCTGCCGCCAGATGCGCTCCAACCCGTCCTGAGCCACGTCTCTCCATGGTACCGGACCCACAAGCCGTGATGATTCTCGCCGGCGAAGCCTCCGGCGATCAGCATGCCGCCGCCCTCGTTCACGCGCTGCGCCAACAACGCCCCGAACTGCGCGTCTTCGGTTTCGGTGGCCCCCGCATGCGCGCGGTCGGCGTGGAAACCCTCTTCGACATCGCCGATCTCGCCGTCATGGGCATCTCGGAAGTCATCCGCCGCTACCCCTTCTTTCGTCGTGTCTTCACCACCATGCAGCAGGAAGCCCGCCGCCGTCGCCCGGCCGTCGTCATCCTCGTGGACTACCCCGGTTTCAATCTGCGCTTTGCCAAATTCGCGCATGCCCTCGGCCTGCGCACCGTCTACTACATCAGCCCCCAGGTGTGGGCCTGGCACCGGTCCCGCATCCCGTCCATGGCCCGCATCCTCGATCGCCTGCTCGTCATCTTCCCCTTTGAAGTGCCACTCTTTCGAAAAACCGCGCTGCACGTCGATTTCGTCGGGCATCCCCTGGTCGACGAAGCCGCCCACACCTGGTCGGAGACCGAAGCCACATTGCCCTGGCGCGGCAGCACCCGTGTCGCGCTCTTGCCGGGCAGCCGTCGCCACGAGATCCAAAGGCTCTTGCCGGGCATGGTCGCCGCTGCACACACCTTGCACGCCCGATGCCCCGACTGCGCGTTCATCGTGGCCACCCCCGATGCCAACGTCCGCGCGCAGGTCGAGGCACTCCTGGCCACGCTCGCCCCCCTGCCCGACTCGCTCGCCGTCGTCAGCGGTCAGACGCGCCAGGTCCTCCGCCAGGCCCACGGCGCCATCGTCGCCTCCGGCACCGCCACTCTCGAAGCCTCCCTCATGCTCTGCCCCATGCTCATCGTCTACCGCGTCTCCGCCTTCACCTACACCGTCGCCCGCCGCCTCGTGCGTATCCCATTCATCGGGCTCGTTAACATCGTCGCCGGCAAACGCGTCTGCCCCGAATTCATTCAGGACGCCATGACCCCCTCCGCACTCGCCGAGGCCCTGCTCCCCATCCTCACCGACGCCGCGGAGCGCGAACGCCAACGCCAGCAGTTGCAGGCCGTCAACGCCGCACTGGGCAGCGGCGGCGCCGCTCAGCACGCCGCACGCTGCGTCCTCGAAGAACTCGACCGCCAGCCCGCCTCCCCCAGTCCCTGATACCCCAAGGCGGGCCGGAGCCCGCAACCCAGTGAACACCGAACTTCGACGTTGGATGTTCGATGTTCAGTGTTCGATGTTCATCCGAAAACATGCA
>CAZWQJ010000008.1:0-54634 GCA_964635825.1 uncultured Victivallales bacterium
ACCTGATGGGTTCCACCCACCCCGGCCGCGCGCGCGCCCATCCCGAGCAAGCCGAAACCGCCCTTCGCGTTTAGTCGGGCATGTTGATGGGCCGGGTCGAAGCCAGTCCCATCGTCCTTGATCGCCAACTGCACGCAGTTGTTCCGCTGCGTGAGGGTCACGGTCACGTGACGGGCGCGGGCGTGCTTCTCCACGTTCTGTAGGGCTTCCTGAAGAATGCGGTAGAGCGTCCATTCGGTGTCCGCGGGCAACGTCGCGGTCAACTCCAGGCAGGTCAGCTTGACGATCAAGCCGGTCCGCTTCGCGAACTCCGTGCTGGTGTCGCGCAGGGCCGCGACCAGACCCAACTGGTCAAGGACACTGGGACGTAGATTGTGCGAGATGCGCTCCACTTCTTTGACCGCCTCTCCGGCCATCGCACAGAGTTTCATGGCTTCGCACTTCGCGGTCCGCTCGTGCGGCGCCAATTTGTTCACCAGCGCCTGACTGTGGACGATGAGGGCGCAGAGCATCTGGGTGATGCCGTCGTGCAACTCGAGCGCCACCCGCCCGCGCTCGGCTTCCTGCGCCTGCAAGACGCGCTGCGTGATGGTCCGCAGCAGCTCCTCGTTGCGCCGGGCCTGCGTCATGTCCGTCACCACCATGCCGATGATCACCTCCTGGGAACCTTCGTGGGCCAGTTTCCGAACGGAAAGCAGCGCGGGTAACAGTGAGCCGTCACTGGCGTGGAGCAGCACCTGGGTTTTGGATCCGGTTTTGGCGGACCGTTTCGTGAGCGGTCGCAACCGCGCTTGATCCGCGGCGGAGAGGAAGCGGCGGAAGGAACTGCCCGTCACCTGTTCCAGCGGGCACCTAACCATATTGGCGAAGCACTGGTTGGCGTAGAGAATCGACTTGTCCACCGTCAACGTCAGCGCGCCCTCGTTCATGGATTCGATAAGCATGCGGTAAGGGCGATTGGCGTCTTTCAACGTGAACACCTGGGAGTCATTTTTGCCTCCGTCCATCACCGTATCCACCTCGCCGCAGCGGATGGCGCGGAGCGCTTCCTCGGCGTCGCCCAGGCGGGTGCGGAGTTGGGCGAGTTCAACAGAAGGCGCGCAGCGGGAGGAGTTCTTGCGGCCGGGCGCGGCGACACCGCCGCGCGCCGCAGCAGATGCGACCACCCGAGCCGCGGCGGCGTTGTTTTGAGCCTGCCTTTTCACGGCGCACTTCTACCTTTGGTGATCAAGTCCAGCTCGACGAGCAGTCCGCTGATATTCTCCAAGCTGCCGATGAACCGGCGCAGCGGCGGCGGAAATGCCACGACGAGCGTCGGCGTCGCGACGATCTGGTTCTGACGCGCCAGTTTGGGCTGCTGGTAGATATCGATCACTTCCAGCTTGCAGTTGTTTTTCAGTTCCGTTTCGCACAATTGCCGGACGCGCTGGATGGCCTGGTGCGAGCGGGTCGTGGCCCCTGCCACGAACAGGCGCAGGACGTATCGGTTCGTGGACCGGGTGGTCCGCGTCTTCGCCGCCGCCTGGGTCGGTCGCTTGGGCTTGTGTGTTTTCACCGGCATACGTATCGGCTATTGGGCCACCCGCAAATCCAAACCCACAATCAGATGTTCGGTGTCAGAAAGGCTGCCAATGACGACTCGCACAGGCTTCGGCAATTTGCGCACCACCGTGGGAATCGCCAGAATTTGATCGCCTTTGGCCAAATGGGGCTGCTTCTGCAAATCAATCACCTTGATGCGATAGCGGCCTTTGAGATGGGTTTCACAGATCTGCTTCAGGTTCGCGAAGGCAGCCAGTGATTGGGGCGTCTGGCTCACCACATAAAGGCGCAGTTGCCAGGGCTTGTTCGGCCGGCGCGGGGCGGCGCGGGCGCACCGCTTCAGCGTTTTGGGTTTCATCAATATCCCTTTCCATTTCTGCTGGCGGGAACCTGCGGGGGGGCCACCACCTTGGAATCGGCCTGGCGCAAAATGCCAGAGGCGGCGCGTTCGCTGTTCAGCATGAGCGTGCTGGTCCCTACCTCCTCGGCAATGCGTCGCAGTTCCTCGGCTTCGGCGTCGTACTCGGAGCGCAGCCCGCTGATCTGCCGTTCGATCGCCAAACGCTTGCGCTCCACCTCACGCTTGAGCCGGGCCGCTTCCTGCTGCCCCGTCAGCACCGCGGCTTTTTCGAGAGCCTCCTGCGCGGCGCGGGCCGAGCCTGTCAACACGCCGCTGGCCCCGATGTAGGCGTCCACGACATCAACGCCATGGTCCGATATCAGGAACTCGCGGACCTGGTTTGAATGTTTCATGCCGCGCGCCTTGAGCACGTAGAGGACGCGATTGCGTTCGCCGTTGCCTTCGAAGTCCTGGAGCAGAATCCAGGCATCCATGAGCGAGGACATGGCGCTTTCGCTTTGTTGCAACGCGTGGCCGCCCTGCGTCAGACTGGTGAAGAGCGAGGTGACCTGGCTGGCCTTCAGATAATCAATCAGCCGGGTCACCATCCCCTTGCCCTCGAAGTCAGTGCCGGAATCCATCAGGCTCGTAATCGGGTCGATGATGACAACGCTGGGTTGAAACGTGGTGATCTCCTTGAACATGGTGGCCAAGTGCATTTCCAGTCCATAGAGCGAGGGCCGTGCCGAGTGGAACCGCAGCAGGCCCCGCTTGACCAGCGGCTCCAAACGCAACCCGATGGAGTGCATGTTGCGCATGATCTGGTTGGGCGATTCCTCGAACGAAAAGAAGAGCACGCGCTCCCCGCGCCGGGCGGCGGCATAGGCAAAGTTGGCGGCGACGATGGTCTTGCCGGTGCCAGGCGTGCCGGTGAGCAGGATGCTGCTGCCGCGAAAAAACCCCCTGCCACCCAGCATCGCGTCGAGCCGGGGAATGCCGGTGGCGATGCGCTCGCTCGACACCGTGTGATTCAACCCCAGCGACGTGATGGGCAGCACGCTGAGCCCCTCGTCGCCGATGAGAAACGGAAACTCGTTCGTGCCGTGCTGCGCGCCGCGATACTTCACCACGCGCAGATTTCGCGTGGCAATCTGATCGTTGACGCGATGGTCGAGCACGATGACGCAGTCGGACACGTATTCTTCCAGCCCGTGGCGCGTGAGCTGTTCGCGCCCGCGCTCGGCGGTGATGACGGCGGTCACGCCCTTCTCCTTGAGCCAGCGGAAGAGCCGGCGCAATTCGCTGCGCAGAATGGCTTCGTTCGGCAGACTGGCGAACAACACTTCCAGCGTGTCCAGCACCACGCGCTTGGCGCCGATGGAATCAATCGCGTGACCGAGGCGGACAAATAATCCTTCCAGATCGTATTCGCCACTCTCATGCACTTCGCTGCGCTCGACGTGGACGTAATCCACCACGATTTTCTTGCGCCGGACCAGTCCCGCCAAATCAAATCCGAGCGACGCGACATTGGCCGTCAGCTCCTTTTCCGTCTCCTCAAACGCCATCAACACGCCCGGCTCGTCGAACTGCGCTGCGCCGCGCACAAGAAATTCCACCGCCATGAGCGTCTTGCCGCAACCCGCTCCGCCGCAGACGAGTGTCGGTCGCCCACGCGGCAGGCCGCCAGCGGTGATTTCGTCGAGGCCCTGGATGCCGGTGGGGCACTTGGGCAAACGCGTCGCTGGAGCTCTGGGTTTGGGACGTTTAGTTTTCATCCAAAGGCCTTCTTTCTTAAACCCGGGCGGGGCAATTCAATATGCGGCTGAAGCAATTTTCGAGGCGCGACGCCTGTCCGTGGGCACCGAGCCGTCCAACCGTGTAGAATAGTTGCGGTCGACCGGGGCCGTCTATGGGGGGAATACCCCATAGCAATGTCTCGCGAGAAACCCAACGTCACCGAGTGCTTGCCACACAGATCCGTTTTGTAGATTTGATTCTCGCGCGGTGAGGCCGATACCCTCACCGTGACGATTGCGCGTATTTTGATGGACTTCCCCCGCAGGGATCCCCTACTATCAACGCTTCCCGCAAATCGGACGGCGTCACCCACGGATGGGGCGTGCGGTCCGCGGATCAGGAAGGATACGACCGTGAGCAAACTCGTGCTGGGGCTTCCTAAGGGCAGCCTGCAAGATGCCACTTTCGACATGATGGGCAAGGCCGGCTTTGTCGTGCGGGCCGGGTCGCGCTCCTATGTGCCCTCCATCGATGACCCCGAACTCGATGGCCGCCTGATCCGTGCCCAGGAAATCAGCCGCTACGTCGAATTGGGCATGCTCGATGCCGGCATGACCGGGTACGACTGGATCGTGGAAAATGGCTCCGATGTCGTCGAAGTGGCCGAATTGATCTATGCCAAGCAGGGTTTGCGGCCGGTGCGCTGGGTCGTGGCGGTCCCGGAAGCCTCGACCATCCAATCCGCCAAGGATCTCGAAGGCAAGCGCATCGCCACTGAGGCCGTGGGCCTGACGCAGCGCTACCTCGCCAAGCACGGCGTGAAGGCCGAAGTGGAGTTTTCCTGGGGCGCCACCGAAGTGAAGGCGCCGGAACTGGTGGATGCCATCGTCGAACTCACCGAGACGGGCTCCTCCCTGCGGGCCAATAAGCTGCGCATCGTCGACACCGTCCTGGAATCCACCACCCGCCTGATCGCGAACAAGACGGCCTGGAAAGACGAATGGAAGCGGCGCAAGATCGAACAACTGGCCCTGTTGCTGCAAGGTGCCCTGGCCGCCGTCAGCCGCGTCCTCCTCAAGATGAACGCCAAGGCCGCCGATGTGGCCGTGCTGACCAAGATCCTGCCCTCCCTCCATGCCCCCACCGTCAGCAAGCTCGACACCGAGGGCTGGATTGCCATTGAGACCGTCGTACAGGAATCGATTGTACGCGAGATCATTCCCCAATTGAAACGGGCAGGTGCGGAAGGTATCATTGAATTGCCGTTGAACAAGGTGATCCTGTAAGCGGACGTGAGGAACGTCCCCGAGTGGGCACCGATCTAGAACCGGAGGGCCGCGGTGGGATCCATCAAGAAGAAGCGCCGCAAGAAGATGTCGAAGCACAAGCTCCGCAAGCGGATGCGGGCGAATCGACATAAGAAGTAGCAGGGGGTAAATCGGCATGCATGCGCGTATACCGCCCCGGGGTTTGCGGGTCGCGGTGGGTTGCGTATTGCTTGTCCTGATGGGCGCCGGATGCGCGTCGACAACGACGCCGTCCGGCGTGCCTGTTTATCGCATGTCCGCGGCGGAGCAAGCGCAGGCGCAAGCCATCGCTCACTACGTCGAGGGGCTCTTGCAGGAAGACGCCGGCGGCGTACGCGCCGAGGCTGCGCTTACCCATTTTCTGCAGGCGGCGGAGCTCGACCCCGGCCATCACCGCCTCTATGCGAAGGCCGCCACCGGGCTGCTGCTGAACAATCGCGTCGAAGAAGCGCTGGCCCTGCTCCAGCTCTCCTGCGCAACCATTCCCGACTCCGTGCTCGCCTGGGTCGACCTGGCCACGGCCTACCAGTTCGTCGGCCGGTTCGATGAGGCCATCGCCGCTTTCCGTACCGCCCTGCAACTGGACCCCCGCCGCAGCGCGCTCTATGTGGCCATCTCCGCGGTCCAGTTCCAGCAGAAGCGCGATCAGGAGGCGCTGGCCACATTGGCGGAGGGGATCCCATTGGCCGACGAGCCCCAGGGGCTGCGCGGATTCGCCTACCGCCGCGGGCTCCAGTTCATCGAGGAACGCGAAAGCCAGCGCTCGCTCCCCTGCTTCGAGTTTGTGGTGCAATACGCCGACGACCACCACGCCCAGATCTACTACCTGATGGGGCAGCTCTACGAAGGGCTCGGCCTTGTGAACGAGGCGCAGGAAAGCTACGCCCTCGCCGCTGAACAGGAACCGCCCGTCTCCCAGGCTTTCATTAAACTCGCCATCCTCCAGTTCGAGGGCGACCCCGAAAAGGCGTTGATGATTCTCGACCAGGCGCAGACGCGGCTGCCCAACGATTTCCTGATTCCGTTCGCGAAGGGGCAGATGCTCAGCAGCCAGGGCCGCTACCACGAGGCCATCCCCGCCTTCTCCAGCGTGGCCCGAATCCTCGCGCGCACCCCCGACACAGACCTCCCCTCCAGCTTCTATCTCCATTACGGCGCCGCCTACGAACGCTCCGGCGATATTCCCCGCGCCACCCAGGTCTTCGAGGAATGCCTGCGGCGCTACCCCAACGCTGACGACGTCCAGAACTACCTCGCCTACATGTGGGCCGAACAGAATACCCGCCTCGACGAGGCCCTCGACCTGGTCAAGCGCGCGCTGAAGGCCGAGCCGCAGAACGGCGCCTACCTCGACACGCTCGGCTGGGTCTACTATCGCCTCGGGCGCTACGAAGAAGCCGCTGCCATCATCGAGCAGGCCCTGCGCCGCATGCCCGGCGATCCCACCGTCCACGAGCATCTCGGCGATGTCTGCATCGCCCTCGGCAACCGCGAACTCGCCTTGCGCCACTGGACCGATAGCTACATCCAGGACCTCGCCAACCAACGCATCGCCGAAAAATTGCGCGCCCACGGAATCGACACGGACGCGCTCGCCCGGGATGCGGCCGGCAAGGCGGTCGGCCCGGTGCGGCCATGACCGCTGCCCTGCCCCCCACCCGCGCCATCCACCAGATCGTCGCCGGCTACACCCACGGCGATGCCATCAGCAACGAAACGCGCGTGCTGCGCGACCTCTTCCACTCCTGGGGCTACGCCTCGGAAATCTTCAGCGAAAGCCGGCGAATCCTGCCGGAGTTGCGGCGCACGACGCGCGATGTGCAGGAATATGCGGCGGAGGCGCGTCCCGACGACGTCGTCCTGCTGCACCTCTCCATCGGCTCCATCGTGAACGAGGTCTTCCCCTCCCTGCCTGGCCGCAAGGCCATCCTCTATCACAACGTCACGCCGGCCCACTACTTCGCCATGGTCAATCGCCAGATCGCCAACGAACTGGAGCGCGGCCGCCGCCAACTCGTGCAACTCGCCGGCGCAGCCACCGTGAACCTGGCCGACAGTGCCTACAACGCCGCCGAGCTGGCCGCCGCCGGCTATGCCGCGCCCGCCGTCTTCCCCCTCGCACTGCGCCTCAACGACCTCACCACCGAGCTGGATCCACGCGTGCGCCGCCAGTTCGACGACGGCCGCCCCAATATCCTCTTCGTCGGCCGTTGCGTGCCCAACAAGCGCCTCGAGGATTTGCTGCGGGTCTTCGCCGTCATTCGCGCGGCGGTGGCGCCGGACGCGCGCCTGATCCATGTCGGCTCCCACGCCGGCAGCGAACCCTATCACTACCTCCTCCGCAGCATAACCCGCGACCTGCGGCTCGACGACGCCGTCCTCTTCGCCGGCGCGTTGCCGCAGCCTGCCCTCAATGCGCACTATGCCGGCGCCCGCCTCTTCCTCTCCATGAGCGAGCACGAAGGCTTCTGCATCCCCCTCATCGAAGCCATGGTCCACGACGTGCCCGTCCTGGCCTACGCCGCCGGGGCCGTACCGGAAACCATGGACGGCGCCGGCGTCCTTTTCCACGAGAAGAATCCGGAACTCGTCGCCGAGATGGCCGGACGCCTGCTGCAGGACTCGCCGCTGCGCACCGCCGTCGTGGAGGGGCAGCGCCGGCGCCTCGCCCGCTACCGCGCCCGCGACCTCGGCGCCGAATTGCGCGCGCACCTCACGCCCTTGCTGGGGAACGCGTGACCACCCTCGGCCAACTCGGCGAGCGAGCCCTCATCGAACGCCTCCGCCGACGCTTGAAGGACGGCACCCATGTCGCCTGCGGCATCGGCGATGATGCCGCCGTCGTCCAGATCCCCGGCGCCGCCGACGATCTCGTCCTCACCTCCGACGCCGTCCTCGAGCGCCGTCACTTCCAAGCCGGCGACGCCCCCGAGTCGATTGGTCACAAAGCGATCGGCCGGGCCCTCAGCGATCTCGCAGCCATGGGCGCCTCCCCGCGCTGGGCACTCCTCGACCTCGTCGCGCACCCGGACATGGATGTCGTTCAACTCGAGCGCCTGTACGACGGCCTCGCCCGTCTCGCGGATCGCCACGGCCTCGCCATCATCGGCGGCGATACCACCTCCGGAGAACGCCTGGATCTGCATGTCTTTGCCATCGGCGCCGTCCCCAGCGGAAAAGCGCTCCTGCGCTCCGGCGCCCGCCCGGGCGATGTGCTGTGCGTCACCGGCGCTTTGGGCGGCAGCATCCTGGGCCACCACCTGGCCTTCGAGCCGCGCGTGCGCGAGGGCCAATGGCTCCGCGATTGGGCCACCGCCATGATCGATCTCAGCGATGGCCTCGCCACCGATGCCCACCATCTGGCACTCGCCAGCAATGTCGAAGTGGAGTTGGACGCCGCCCGCATCCCTCTGTCGCCAGACGCCACGCGCATGCCAAGTCCGCTCTCCGCACTGGAGCACGCCCTCACCGATGGCGAGGACTTCGAGTTGTTGTTCAGCGTGCCCGCCGCGCGCGTCGACGCGTGCATGGCCGCCTGGCACGCCATCTGGCAGACGCCGTGCCGCCCCATCGGCCGCATCGCCGCCAACGCGCCCCGCCTCACGCTCATTGCGCCGGACGGCGGGCGCACCGCGCTGCACTCCACCGGCTTCGAGCACTTCAGGGAACGGCCATCACCGCATTCGTGATGATCACATCCTCGATCGGCACGTTCTTGAAACTGACCGAGAGGTTCTCCGTCTCCACGTTTTCAATCACGCGCACAACGCTCATGCCGTCCACGACCGCGCCAAAGACGCAGTAACCGGCCCCGCCGTTGTAGCCGTAATCCAGGTGCGGGTTGTTGATCGTGTTGATGTAGAACTGGTCCGTCGCCGTATTGGGAGCCTGGCTGCGCGCCATGGCCAGCGCCCCCACCACGTTGCGACACCCATTGCTCGCCTCGTTGACGATCGCTTCGCGCACCGCCACCCCCACCAGATTCGTATCGTAGTGCCCGCCCTGAATCATGAAATCGGCAATCACCCGGTGGAACAGGGTTCCATCGAAATGGCGGTCTTCCACGTATTGCGCAAAGTTGGAGCACGTCACCGGCGCCACATCCGGCCACAGCTCCAGGCGGATGTCGCCCTTGGTCGTGCCGAGAAGCACCTCCGGCCCCGGAACAAACAAGCGCGACCAACGGTCCGTGCGCATGTTCAGCGCATACTGCATATCCGCGGTGCTGAAGTACGACCAGCAGCCCGTCCCGACGTCATAGGCGTACGGTCCCATGAAGTAGACCCAGCCATCGCGCAAAATCGTCCCCCAGCGTTGCCACTCGGACGTGCAGAAGCTGAAGGCATACTGCGAGTCCTCCTCCGACAGGTAACGCCACGTTTCATCCGCCGACGCGTAGGCGTAGGGCCAGCTCAGATAGACCCACCCACGCGGCACCCAGGCCGACGCGCGGCTCGCCAGTATGAGGCTCAGCACCGTCGCAACCACCACCCCAAATTTGCGTGCCTTCATCTCTGCTCCCCATGTGATCGCCAGCGCGACTGCAAATCCTATTGGCCGAAGAGGATCGCCGCAAGGTATTATGCCCAGCCAACACAGGATGATGGACGCGCGCGCCGATGAACTCATTATGAAGTCGACGAATTCCCAACAGCCCCTGAAGCGCGGATTCTCGCGCGTCACGACCAGCCCGGAGGAAACCCTGGATCTCGCGGCCGCCTTCCTGACCGCGTTCCCACTCGCACACGTGCTGGCCCTGCATGGCGACCTCGGCGCCGGCAAAACCTGCTTCGTGCGCGGCCTTGCCTCCGCCATGGGCATCCGCGAGGCCATCACCAGCCCCACCTTCACCCTCGTCCGCGAGTACGCCGGCACCCGCCGGCTCGTTCACATCGACCTCTATCGCATCGCCTCGCCCGACGAACTGCTGGTCATTGGCTTCGAGGACTACCTCGATAGCGATGCGCTTGTCGTCATCGAATGGGCCGAACGTGCCGGCGACCTCCTGCCGCTCGATGCCCTCCATCTGACCTTCCGCGTTGAACCGGGCGAAGAAAGGCGCCGCATCACCCTCTCATGATCCCCACCCTCATTCCCCAGCCTCGTCAATTCACCCGCACGGCCGGAGCCTTTCACCTGCCCAGCCACCGCACCCTCGGCATCGAGGATACACGCCTTCACCCGGTCGTTCGCCCGCTCCTCCCCCGCCTGGGCGTCGCCACGGTCGCCATCGCGCGCCCCTCCCTGCCCGACACGATCCGCATCACCTTCAGCCCCCGCCTGCGGCCCGGTGGCTACCAACTCCTCGTCCGAACCGATGGAATCCGCCTGACCGTGCAGTCCGTGGAGGCCGCGCGTTCCGGGCTCGAAACCCTCCTGCAATGGATCAATCAGGCCGACCACGACCGCCTCCCCTGTTGCCGCATCGACGACTGGCCCGAGTTCGCCCAGCGCGGCGTCTACTACGACTGCACCCGCGGCCGCGTCCCCCACCTCGGCCGCTTGCAGGATCAAGCCGAACTCCTGTCGCGCTTCAAAATCAACCACCTGCAGTACTACATCGAACACACCTTCCAGTTTCGCAACCATCCGCTGATCGGCCGCGGCGCCTCCCCTCTCAGCCCCGACGATGTGCTCACCATGGACGCCTTCTGCCGCGAACGCGGCATCGAACTCGTCCCCTCGTTCGCCAGTTTCGGGCACATGGTTCCGGTCCTGAGCTTGCCCCCGTACCGACACCTCGCGGAAGACTGGGGCGTGGGCCGCTACCTCGACCCCTCCGTCAAGCAATTGCCCGACTGGAGCAAGCGCCGCGCCTGGAGCCTCTCCCCCGCCAATCCCGCCGGGTACCAATTCCTCGACTCGCTCTATGCCGAATTCCTGCCGCTCTTTACCTCGCGCACCTTCAATGCCTGCTGCGATGAAACCTATGACCTCGGCCTCGGCCAGAGCTTTCCCATCGCCCAGCGCAAAGGCAAGGGACGCCTGTACCTCGACCATGTCCGCGAACTCGCGCGCCTCGCCGCCGGCCACGGCAAGCGCCTGATGATCTGGGGCGATATCGTCCACCACTACCCGGAGCTGATCCCCAGCCTGCCCCGCAACCTGACGGTGCTCGACTGGGGCTACACCCACGATCACCCGTTCGATCGCGTCAGCCGCTTCCAGGAAGCCGGCGTACCCTTCCTGGTCTGCCCGGGCACCTCCTCGTGGGTCTCCCTCTTCCCGCGCCTGCACGAAGCCGCCGCCTCCATCCATGGCTATGCCGCCGCCGCACGCCGCCATGGCGCCGTCGGCATCCTCAACACCGACTGGGGCGACCGCGGCCATTTTAATTTCATGGAATTCTCATGGCACGGATATCTACTGGGGGCAGAATCCGCATGGAATCCGGACGCCGATGCGCGCTCGTTCACGCGCCGCTTTGCCCGCCTGTTTCTCGGCAGCGCCAACCCGGCCGTCGCCAGCGCCATCGACACACTGGGCGACATCGCCCACCTCAGTGTTCAGGACTTCTACCAAAGCGCCTGGTATCACCTGTTCTTCGCGCGACCGAACGATCCCGTGTTCGCCGCGACCACGCGCCGGGCCTCCGTCGCCTCGCGCGGCAAAATCCGCCGCGCGCCCGTCGCCCTCAACGCCGCGCTCGGTCATGACACCCTGGCGCGGCTGGCCACCGTTCGCGCCGCCCTGCGCAACGCGGACGGGGCCGACCCGCATGACGTACTCCCATATTGGCTGTTTGCCATCGACACCATCGCCCACGCCGCGCGCAAGCTGACCGTACTCGGCGCCGGCGGCCGCGATACCCCCCGCGCACGCGCCGCCCTGGCCGACGAGATGCGCGACCTGCTCACGCGCTTCACCCGCCTCTGGCTCGCTCGCAATCGCCCCTCCGAAATGCGCAACGTCGTGCGCCAGTATCGCGCGACCGCGCGCGCCCTGAAGCGCTGACCCTCAGCCCAACCGCGCTTGTCCCCAATGCCCGGTTGCGGTACAATCCCCCGCACGGGGTGGGTTTTCGGGGGGCATTCATGAACGTTGCACCATGGGCGCTGCGCTGCGTCCGCATTTTGGCTTTCGTGCTTCTGTCGGCAGCGACGGCGATGGCCGTCACCCAGCGCGTCGCCACCACCACGCTCACCCTCCCGCAGAACCCCGTCTCTCCGTCTGCCCCCACCTACCGCACCGCCAATGCCTTCCCCAGCCTCACGTTCTCGCAACCCGTCGGCTTCGCCATTCCGCCGGGCGAAACAAACCGTCTGTTCGTCATCGAGAAGTCGGGCCAGATCGCCGTGATCACGAACCTGGCCGCCCCCACCCGCACCATCTTCCTGAGCCTGACCAACCGCTTGTACACCCTCAGCGAAGGCGGCGTACTGGGCCTGGCCTTTCACCCCCATTACGCCAGCAACCGCCAATTCTATGTCTTCTACACCCGCAACGACACCACGGTCCACGGCACCGGCATCTACGACCGCGTGTCCCGATTCATCACCTCCCCCTCCGACCCCAATCTCGCCCTCTCCGCGTCCGAAACCATCCTCATTTCCCAGTTCGATCAGGCCGGCAACCACAACGGCGGCGACCTCCAGTTTGGCCCCGATGGCTACCTCTACGTCTCCGTCGGCGACGAAGGCGGTGCCAACGACTTCTACCAGAACAGCCAACGCATCGACGGGGACTTCTTCTCCGGCATCCTGCGCCTCGATGTCGACATGCGGCCCGGTAGCCTGCCTCCCAATGCCCATCCCGCGTCGTTCCCCCACTATGCCATCCCTGCAGACAACCCGTTCATCGGAGCCACCCAGTTCAACAGCCTCGCTGTGAATCCAGCCCAGGTGCGCACGGAGTTCTATGCCGTGGGACTCCGCAACCCCTGGCGAATGTCCTTCGACCCCGTCACCGGCACTCTCTATGCCGGCGATGTCGGCCAGGGCGCGCGCGAGGAGGTCGACGTCATCGTCAAGGGCGGCAACTACGGCTGGAAATGGCGCGAGGGCATGATCGCCAACCCGAGCATGGGAACCCCGCCCGCCGGCTTCACGAGCTGGATCGATCCCATCCTCGATTACCCCCGCGGCAGTGGCACCTACCAGGGCAACTCCATCACCGGCGGCCGCATCTTCCGCGGCATGCGCGCGCCCGAACTTGTCGGCGAATACGTCTTCGCCGATTACGTCTCCGGCAACATCTGGTCGCTGACCTACACCGGCGGCACCGCGACCGCCTTCACGCAACTGGCCAAACTCACCGGCATCTCGGGCTTCGGCACCGACCCGCGCAGCGGGGACCCCTGGCTCGCCGAACTCGCTAACGGCCGCATCCACTGGCTCCTGCGCGACCCCGGCGCCGGCGGCAGTATCCCCCAGCACGTGAACGACGCCGGCCTCTTCCTGGATCCGCGCACGCTGACGCCCAATCCGGGCGTCGAGCCCTACGCACTGAATTGGCCGTCGTGGAACGATGGCGCCCGCGACCAGCGCTGGTTCTGCGTGCCGGATCCTGCGCGCACCATCGACTTCAGCCCCACCGGCCACTGGAGCTTCCCCACCGGATCCGTCTGGGTGCAGCACTTCGACCTGCCAACCGTGGTGGATGGTTCCGCCGCTGTGCGTCGCGTGGAGTCGCGCGTCCTCGTCCGCACCGCCGACGGCGCCGGCGGCTACGGGCTCTCCTACCGCTGGGGCGGATTCAACTTCCAGGGCTTCCTCGTCCCCACCGAAGGCCTGAGTGAAGCCCTCCTGGTCCCGGCCGCCGACGGATCCGTCCACACGCAGGTCTGGCGCTACCCCAGCCGCTCGGAATGCCTCTCCTGCCACCAACCCGGCGCCGGCTTCGCGCTCGGGTTCAGCACGCCTCAACTCAATCGCGACATCGATAACGGCCTCGGCCTCAGCAACCAGATCGCCGCCCTCAGCCAGACCGGCTACTTCACCGCGCCCGTCTCCAACCGCCACACCCTGCCGCGCCTCGCCCAACCCGATGACCACAACTGGAGCCTCGAGCACCAGGCCCGCTCCTACGTGCACGTGAATTGCAGCCAGTGCCACTACCCGTTCGGCCCCGCCCCGGCTAACTTTGACGCGCGCATCTCCACGCCTCTCGCCAACGCCGGCATCCTCGGCGGCGCCCTCAACGACAACGGTGGCGATACCAATGTCGTCGTCGTCCGCCCCGGAAGCCCGCCCCACTCCATGCTCCTCACCCGCATCGCCTCCCGCGACTCCGGCCGCATGCCGCCGCTCGTGTCCACCGTCGTCGATACCCAGGCCGTCGCCTTGATCACCGCCTGGATCACCGGCCCGCTGACCAATTTCATCGCCCTTGTGGACTGGCAGTGGCGCCACTTCGGCGGCGCCACCAACCCCATCGCCGCGCCCGACGCCGATCCCGATGGCGACCACGCCATCAACGACCTCGAGTACCTCACCGGCCGCGACCCCACCAACGCCGCCTCACCCGACGCCTGGGCCCTCGACCTCCTCTGGACCAACGACGCTCCCGCCCTCGCCTACGAACGCATCGCCAACATCGGATTCGACGTCCAGTGGTCCACCAACCTCGTCCCCACGCCCGGCTGGGAATCCCTCGACGACCCGCAGAACGCACCTTTCTTTAGCCACACCAATTACGACGAACGCGTGTCGTTGGAAACCACCAACTCAAACATCTATTACCGCATGCAGCTCTACCGGCCCTAGTGTGGTGAGCGATTAGTTCACATCAATACAGATGGCCGCCGAGCCGGCGGCCCTCCATCGGACGCATTCGAAACATTGGAGTTCCCCTGGAGGGTCGGCGGCTCGCCGACCGTGTTTACGAATCAACGAACTAATCGCTCACCACACTGGCAGCCCGTTGAAAATGCGCCGGCTCAGCCGGAGGCTTCGCCCCACCTTGCAGAATTCGGCCTTCTGGGTAGGGCGAGGCGTCCCGCCGAGCCGTCTTTGACGCCATGACGTCCCTTTTCAACGGGCTCGTGACACCGCCGCGCCACGGCACGCTCAAGGCGCCGCTTCGGCCACCGGCAGCAGCAGGTCGCGGATCACGGGCATGTGCTGCATCTGAAACTCGCCGCAGTCGTTCGACTGCACCGGAGCCACATCGCTCAGCGGTGTGTACACGCGCGAGTCAAACACCAGCCCATTCGGAAAACGGTTCTGACCGCTCACCACGGGCACCAGGTGGTTCGTCATGCTGTAACTCACATAGACGGCGTCGTACGGATACGTGCGTCCCTGATTCGTGTCGGGATCGCCCCCCACTGGCGCATCCGTCGGCACCGGCGTGTTGCTCAAAAGCGTCTCAAGCGTGCGCCGGGTCCCTTCGTTTTCCGAGCGCGTGTTCAGGTCCCCGCCCACCACAACCCACGCACCCGTGGGAACATGATTCTGGATCCCCTCGCGAATCAACACGGCCGCCTGCTGCCGGTCGCGCGCCGCCTTGCCCGCCGCCAGATGCACGCTGAGCACATACAGCTCGTTCGTGCCCGGCAGGTCGATGCGCGCCCAGGCAATGCCGCGGTTCGGAATGGCCGGGTCGTCCCAGGACCCCGCCGCCGTGATCGGCCAGCGGCTGATCACCCCATTGGGAATGTCGCCGGGCGCCTCGTACGGTTCACGATAGTACGAGAACTCGGGACCAAAGGCGCCGTCCACGAATTCACGCAAGGCCGCGGCGGTGTTCGTCTCACGGCCATCGGCCTTCACGTAGTTGAATTCTTGAATGGCCACCACATCCGGCTTCAGCCCCTGAAAGATCCGGATGCCGGGCCCCTCATAGCGGGGATGCCGGCCGGAGGTAATGTTGGCCGCCATGACCCTGACCGCCACGCCGGTCTCTCCGCCGCACGCGGGCCAGCCAATGCCCAGCACGGCAATCAACAGAAACAATCTGGCGAGGGGGCAGTTCATGGTTGGTCAACGGGCCGGCGTCTTGCCCCACCCCATCGCATCCCGCGGGGCGGAGCCGACCCCATTACCGCTTGGCGGCACACAACTGAACGGCCTCACGCGCCAATCGCGTAATCTCGCCCCAACGCTTGGCCGCAATGAGATCCCGATTCACCATCCACGACCCGCCCACCGCCATCACCGTCGGCAGCGCCAGGTAGGTCAACGCGTTGCTTCCGTCAATGCCCCCCGTCGGCAGGAACTTCACACCCTTGTGCGCAAAGGGGCCCGCCAGCGCACGCAGCGCCGACACCCCTCCCAACGACTCCGCCGGGAAAAACTTCAAATACGTGCAGCCCAGGCGCAACGCTTGCGTGATCTCCGTCGGCGTCGCCACCCCCGGAACCATCGGGAACCCCAGCGCCGCCGCACGCTTCACCACGTCTTCGCTCAACCCGGGCGAGACCCCGAAGCGCGCCCCACTCGCCACCGCCTTCTCCAACTCCTCAACCGTGATCAGCGTCCCCGCCCCCAGGTACATCGCCGGGCACGCCGCCGCAATGCGCTTCAAACATTCCGCCGACGTCGCCGTGCGGAACGTTACCTCCAGCACATTCAGCCCACCCGCCAGCAACGCTTCCGCCAACGGCACCGCCGCCTCCACATCGTCAACCGTCGCGGCCGGCACCACGCGCGTTTCCAGAATGGCCTTCATCGCTCTCCTACTGCTGATTCAAAAACCGCTCGGTGCTCATCTTCTGCGCACGCAGAATGTTGGACTCCGCCCGACCGGCATGCATCGAATCTAGCACGCCCCCCGCCGCCACGACGAGCATCAACGTCGTGGCCAGGCTGATGGCAAAGGCCAGCAGCATCGGCACGTAACGGCCATGCAGCAGCGTGCATTGCAGGGGAACCCCCACCGCCAGCAAAACCAGAATCGGCACCAGCAGCGTCACCACGTTACCGATCGGCCACCGCCCCAGAAGCGGCAACAGGTACAGCGACGATATCGCCGCCGTCACCGCCAGCGAAAGCACGCCCGCCAGCAACGCCGACAGCAAGCGCAGCGTGTCGACACGTGTGGCTTCCGAGAAACTCACGGCAAAACGAAATCCCGCATACAGCCCCACGGCCGCCACCAATTCCAGCGCCAGCATGGATCCGCCACTGCCGGCACGGCCCAACGCCCGCTCCACCACCGCCATCGTTTCGAATGCCACCGCGGTCATCACGACCTCCTGATCGATGTCCACAATCCATCAAGCAGGTTCCGTTCCAAGTGAGAGAAAGTGCGTGCGCGGCGAAATCGGCGCGGCGCGCGTCAACCGTCCAGCAGCGGGAACGAACGCCCCAGCACCGGCGCGGCGGCCACGCCCAAATGGCGCTCCAACAGCGTCGCGTACACCGAGCGAAAATCCACCGCGTAACGCACATCGCCGCGATCGAGTTGATCCGGCTCAAGTGACGGATAGGCCCCCAGCACTCCCGCTTTTCCCGCGCCGCCCAAGAGCAGCACAGGCCCGGCCGCTCCATGGTCGGTGCCGCCATTCGCGTTCTCTTTCACGCGCCGCCCAAATTCGCTGAATACCATCACCCGCGTGCGCACCAGATTCCCCTGCGCGCGCAGATCCTGCACCAGAGCCTGCAACCCGTCGCCCAGTTCACGATACAACCGCTCCTGCGCGCCCGCCTGGTTCGTGTGCGTGTCGAAGCCGCCCAGCGACAGATAGTAGACCCGCGCCGGCATCTGGCCCGCAATCAGACGCGCCACCATGCCGCAGTCGCGCCCAAGTCCCGTCGTGGGAAACGCCACCTGGTTACGC
Organism: uncultured Victivallales bacterium; assembly: GCA_964635825.1. GTDB lineage: Bacteria > Verrucomicrobiota > Kiritimatiellia > UBA8416 > JAIOPI01 > CAZWQJ01. The sequence continues at coordinate 17,651 of CAZWQJ010000008.1, forward strand.
ACCCGCCCCTCGATCTCCGTCACCAACCGGGCCCCGTCCTGCGCCTCCCGCGCCGTCTGCTCCAGAAACGCCAGCGGCGATGTGCCGCCCGATGCACGCCCGCCCGCCAACATCCCGATCGACCCGCCCGCATCGCCCTCCTCGAACCCTTGCATCTCCTCCCACGCATCCATCCGCGCCGCATCCATGTCCTCATCCTTCGTCTGCCGAGGACCCCGTATGTGCAACTGCTTCGGTTGACGAAACGCCAGCGCCCGCGGCCGCTTCGCCGCAAACGCCTGTGGCTCCTGCGCCCCAATCGCCACCCCAAGCCCCCCGGCCCCCACCCCGCCGTACTGATCGAAGTAGCGCCCCAGCCAGCCCAGCGACTCATAGCGGTTCGCATCACTCGCCGTGTGCCAGATCTCCATCGACCGGAAATGCGAGCGGTTCGCATCCGGATACCCCACCGCATGCACCACCGACATCTGCCCCTCGTCATACAGGCCCTTCAGCCCAACCAACGCCGGATGCAACCCCGTGTCGTCCGTCAACCGGTGACAGCGCTCCGCCGCCAGCGCCAACTTCGGGCGCACGCGTCGATACGCATCGCTCGCCAGCGGCACCACCATATTCAAACCGTCGTTGCCGCCCGACAACTGCACCACCACCAACAGCGGGGCCTCACCAGCCACCCCCGCCCCCCCGCCAGTCTCCGCGGCCGCCGCCAGCGCATTTGTGAATACACTCGGAACCAGGCACCCCGCCCCACCACCAATTATTATCGTTTTTAAGAAACTGCGCCGAGAAGACATGCCCTCACCTTCCTTCCACCATCAGCACAGCTGATACTGCGGGGTGGCCATCATGAACGCCACGATTTCGGCCACTTCCGCGTCGCTCCACCCCTTCGGATCGCCCATCGGAGACAGGTATTTTCCGATGGCCTGCCCGACCTCCGGATCGACCTCGCCCTGAAACACCCGCCGCTCCAACGCCTGCTGCGCCGCCACCACGGTCTGACGCGCCTCCGCCGGCAAGATTCGCCCCCCATCCAGCACCGGCTTCCGTCGGCCGGGGCGATCCTTGCCGGAAAAGCCCTGCACCAGTGCCGGCGTGAGATTGAAGCGCAGCGCCAGGTTCGCCGCCGTGATCCAGGAGAAGCCGCCATCCCACCCCTTGACGTTCGGGGGATCAAACAGATCCTGCCCCAGCTGACGAAGAATCAGCGCGCTACGCGGACCGGGCGGTGGCTCCAGCTCCAGCCCCCGCAACGCACCCACCAGCCACTGCACCGGCGACTTGATCTGCGTGCCCCGCGCGCCCGCCGCATAGAACTCCTCGCTCAAAAACATCGTGCGCAGCAGCGGCCGCAACTCGTAGTCATGCCGGCGCAGCGTCGCCCCCAGCGCCTGCACCAGCGCCGGCTCCGGATCCTCCGCCACAAAATACCGCCAGATCTTGCGGGCGATGAACGCGGGCGCCTCCGCCTGGTCAAGAATGATCGCCACGATCTCGTCCCCGCCCAGCCGGCCCCGCGTGCCCAGAAAGGTCTTCTCCCCATCGTCATGCATGCGCGGGCGAAGCTCAAAGACCATCCGATCGCGCGCGATCGACCACCCCGTCAGCGCCCGCGCCGCCGCCTTCACGTCCTCCTCGCCATAGCGCCCCTCGCCCAGCGTGAACAGCTCCATCAACTCCCGGGCCAGGTTCTCATTCGGCGCCTTGGCGCGGCTCTGGGCATTGTCGAGGTAGATCAGCATCGCCGGTTCGCGCACCGCCGCCTTCACCAACGCGCGCCAGTTGCCGGCCGCGTGCTGCCGATACGTCTCGTTCTGCCGGTACATCGCATAGGGCGAACGCACTTTGCGAATGCCGGAAGCAAAGTGCCCATGCCAGAACAGGGTCAGCTTCTCTTGCAGCGGCGCCCGGGTCCCCACCATGCGCGCCACCCACCAGCGGCGCAACTCCGCCATCTGCTCGCGCTGCTCCAGCCGCATCGCGTCCAACCGCTTTCGACGCTCCGCCTCCGGCAACGCGCGCAATTCCTTCAGCGTGGGCCTTGCATCCGCCCCGTCCGCCAGCACCCATCCCGGCAGCGCCGTCTCGTCCGTCTTGGGATCAAAATCCACCAGGCTCGCGACGGCCTCCGTCGGCGTCATGTCCGTCAGCCGCGCGATCTCCGCCGGCGTCCCCCCGAAGCCCGCCCGCTGCGCCAAGTGCCCCGCCGTTGCCACTGTCCACGCACCGCGCCCAATCGGATTCAGCATCGCCAACGCCCTCCTTGCCTGCCCCCGTCGCTCCGCGGACTCCCCGCATGCTATCACTTAACGCACCCACCACACGCCTTATTGCCCCATTTCATCCCTGGGCTTCTGGACTCACTTCCGCCGCATGTGATATCGTTATGGTGTGATCAAGCGCACAGGCTGTTTGATAGTGGCCATGGCCCTCCTCGCCACTCGCTCCCTTCAGGCGGGCAATGTGGCCGGAACCCTTTCCACCCACACCACCTGGACCACCAATGGCAGCCCCTACGTCGTCGTCGCCCCACTCACCGTCGCCACCAGCGTCACCCTCCGGATCGAGCCCGGCGTCGCCGTCCAGTTTCTCACCAATGGCCTCCTCACCGTCCGCGGCTCGCTCCTGGCCGAAGGCACCCCAGCCAACCCCATTGCCTTCACCCGACACCCGTCCGTATCCAATCGCGGCGGCCTCGTCATCGACGGCGGCGACTTCTCCCTCTCCGCCACCGGCTCCTTTGTCCACTGCGCCTTCAGCGAGTTGCAGGCATCTCCCGGCGCCGTCAGCGCCTACTACGCCCAGTTCCGCGTGGAAGACTGCACGGTCAGCAACATCGTCGGCACCGCCATCAAACCGTTCGATTCGCGCATCGTCCTCGTACGCAATGACATCCACGACACCGGCGAGTCCGTCAACGCCGTTCGCTGTGCCGGCACCATCGCCTCCAACTACATCCACCATGTCGATGGCAACGCCGACGCCGTCGATATCGACTTCGGCTGGACCGGGCCAGGCGCCGGCGACCTGATCATCGAGTGGAACCGTATCGAAGGTGGCGCCCACAGCAATGCCGACGGCATCGACTTCGGCACCACCGCCAACACCATCGCCCGCTATAACCGCGTCTACGACTTCGGCGACAAAGGCTTCTCCATCGGCGAAATGTCGCAGCTCCTCGCCTACAACAACCTCATCTACGATTGCGTCAACGGCGTCGCCATCAAGGACAGTTCCACACCCGTCCTCATGAACTTCACCATCGAGGGCTGCACCGTCGGCGTCAATAGCTACGAGAAAAGTGCCGGCCTCGGCGGCGGCCTCGGCTCCATCACCAATTTCCTCATCGCCGATTGCGCCACGCCCATCCTGCTCGACGCCAAATCCCGCCTCGATGTCGGCTTCTCCGTCTTTTCGGGCAACACCGCCTGGCCCGGCCCCGGCAACCGCACCGGCGACCCCGCCTTCGTCGATGCGCCCAACGACGACTTCCGACTCCGCCCCGGTTCCGCTGCCATCGACAACGCCACCAACCAACCCTGGATGGCTGGCGAATCCGATCTCGACGGCCACCCCCGCGTGATCGGCGCCAATCCCGACGCCGGCACCTTCGAGTTCCAGCCCGGGACCCTCACCGCCTTCTTCACCGCCTCACCCCTCTCCGGCGTCAACCCGCTCGTCGTCACCTTCACCGCCCATGTCGAGGGCACCAACACGTCCACCCGCACCTACGCCTGGGATTTCGAGGCCGACGGCAGCCCCGATGCCATCGGCACCGGACTGCAAGTCGCCACCAACACCTACACCACCTACGGCCCCCACAGCATCGCCCTGACCGTCTCCAACACCATCGGCGAGACCGACACCATCATGCGCACCAACTACGTCACGGTCTCAGGCCCGCCCAACGTCTATGTCTCGCCCACCGGCAGCAACATCTTCCCCTATGCCTCCTGGTCTACCGCCGCCACCAACCCGCTCGATGCCGTGGCCGTCGGCTACGGCGGCACCGCCATCTGGATCACCAACGGCACCTACACCCTCGACGCCACCCTCACGCTGTCCGAAGACATCCAACTCCGCGGCGTCGGCGATCCGGCGGCCACGATCCTCCACGGCCGCGACTCCATCCGCGTCGCCCACTTGAATCACACCAATGCCGCCATCCAGGGTGTGACCCTCACCGGCGGCACGGCCGCCACCGGCGCCGGACTTCTGGCCACCAAGGGGCGCGCGTTGGACTGCATCATCGCCGGCAACACCGCCACGAGCCAGGGCGGCGGCGTCTACCTCCTCGCCGGCGCCACCCTCGATGGCTGTCTCATCTCCAACAACACCTCCACCGCGGAGGGCGGTGGCCTCTACGCTGCCGGCGGGGGGCTCGTCCAACGCTCTCGCATCGTCAACAACCGCTGCACCGGCGCCACGTTCGACGGCGGCGGCCTCTACCTCAGCAGCGGCGGCACCGCCTACAGCTGCCTGATCACCGACAACCAGTCCGCCGACCGCGGCGGCGGCGCCTACCTGTTCGCCGGCGGCACCCTCGATGGCTGCACCCTCACGCGCAACACCGCCGCCAGCCACGGCGGCGGCATTCGCGCCTACAACGGCGGCACCACCCGCAACACCATCGCCTACGGCAATACCGCCCCGAACAATACCAACATCAACAACGACGCCGGCACGTTCTCCTACACCTGCACCATCCCCGCCATCGCCGGCACAGGCAACATCGCCACTGATCCGCTCTTCACCAGCGCCACCGACCTCCACCTCCTCCCCAGCTCCCCCTGCATCGATGCCGGCGCCAGCCAGTCATGGATGTCAGGCGCCACCGACCTCGACGGACACAGCCGCATCGATGGCCCACGCCCCGACATGGGCGCCTTCGAAGCCGCCTCCTTCCGCGCCGACTTCACCGCCACCCCCACCTCCGGCTTCGCACCACTCGATGTCACCTTCTCCGCCAGCGCCTCCGGCTCCAATACAACCGGGGTCGTTTACCGTTGGGATTTCGAGGCCGACAGCACCGTGGACCGCCAGGGCAGCGCACTATCACCCGTCACCAACCGCTACACCATCCATGGCCTCTACGATGTCATCCTGGTCGCCAGCAATGCCGCCGGGGATGTATTCACCCGTCGCCGCAACGCCGCCGTCTATGTCTCGCCCGAAACCCTCTACGTCTCGCGCACCGGCTCCCATGCCTCCCCCTTCGCCACCTGGGATACCGCCGCCACCAACATCCAGACCGCCATCGACACCGCCCTGACCGGCGCCCGCATCCTCGTCGCCGCCGACACCTATCCGCTCGCCGCGCCCATCCTGCTGAACAAGGCCGTCACCCTCACCGCTGACGCGCCCCCCACCACCCTGCTGGCCGGCAATGGCTACCGCGCCCTGACCCTCTCCACAGCCGGCGCCGTCCTCGATGGATTCACCGTCACCGGCGGGTCCACCACCAATGGCGGCGGCCTCTACCTGTCCGCCGCCGGCACCATCCAGAATTGCCTCATCGCCAACAATAGCGCCACCAACGGTGGCGGTATCTATCTCACCGGCGGCGGCACCCTCCTCAACTGCATCCTCTCCAACAACGTCTCCGTCTCCCGCGGCGGCGGGCTCTTCATCCTCAACGGCGGCACCGCCCAAACCTGCACCTTCGCCAACAACCGCTCCACCACCTCCGATGGCGGCGGCGCCAACGTCGAGACGACCGGCTTTGTCTACGACAGCACCTTCCGCGACAACACCGCCTCCGACGATGGCGGTGGCATCCACATGCAAAACGCCGGCTCCGTCCGCCGCAGCCTATTCCGCGGCAACCAGGCCGCGGACAATGGCGGCGGCCTCTTCCTGCGGTCCACCAGCGTGGCCGAGTCCTGCTTGGCCTACGGCAATCGCGCGGTGCGCGGCGGCGGCGGTGCCACCCAGAATGGCGGCACCTTCGAGAACAGCACCATCGTCACCAATGCCGCCACCATCGCCGGCGGCGGCCTCTATGCGGTCGTCGCGGGCGCCAGCTACAACACCATCTATGTCGGCAACACCGCCCCCTTCAACCCAAACTGCGGGGTCTCCAACACCACCACGCACACCTTCCAGCACTGCATGCTGTTCCCCCTCACGAATGGCACCGGCAACACCGCCGACAACCCCAACTTCGTCAACGCTCCAGCCGGCGACTACCACCTCAGCGCCATCTCCCCCGCCATCGACGCCGGAACCAACCGCAACGCCAGCACCACCGACTTCGATGGCATCCCCCGCCCCCTCGACGGCGATTACAACGACCTCCCCACCACCGATATCGGTGCCTTCGAGTTCGTTCACCCCCTCGCCGATTCCGACGGCGACCACATGCCCGATGCCTGGGAACTCGGCAACGCCCTCTACCCCATCCTGCCCGACGGCTCCGCCGACTCCGATGCCGATGACGCCAACAATTACGCCGAATACGTCGCCGGCACCTCCCCCCATGACCCCAACGAGACGCTGCGCATCTCCAGCCTCGCTCAACCCCAGCCGCAAACCCTGCAACTGTCCTGGGATTCCGTCAGCGGCCGCTGGTACACCGTCTATGCATCCACCAACCTGACTGGCCCCTGGAGCAACATCCAGGAACTGGCCGGCCATGATGGCCCCCTCACCGTCACCAACGAACACGGATTCACCCTACCCAGGGAGTTCCTTCGTATCGGCGTGAAGATCGCCCCATGACCACCATTTAACGCGCGGGTGGAACACCCGCGCCACAGCCGGCAGCGGGGCGCCTCGCCCCGCTGCCGGCTGTTGTCAAGGAATTGTAAAATCGGCACTTATGACGACGGACGCCATTGCAGCAGCCCCATCAGGACTGGTATTATAATGTCACGGAGGCCAAGGGAATGACACCACGTTCACGCGTCTGGTCAGCAGTTCGGCGGTTGGGGGCCCGTCACCGCGGGACCCTAGCCGTCCTCGCCACGGCATCCCTCCTCATCGCCCCGGGCGCACGCGCCGCCGACTCGGACGTCGTGATCAACGAGATCATGTACAACCCCTACGAGTCCTGGCCCGCCTCCCAGCCCTTCCCCTCCACCAACGCCACCCAATACGTCGAACTCTACAACGTCGGCACCTCCGTCGTGGACCTCACCCAGTTCCGCTTCGACACCGGCATCACCTTCTCCTTCACCAACGGTACCCTCGGCCCCCAATCCCTGCTCGTCGTCTGCGAGGACGTCGCCTCCTTCCTCGCCGCCTACCCCACCGTCACCAACGTCGTCGGCAACTTCAGCGGCAGCCTCGACAACGCCGGCGAACGCGTCACCCTCTCCCGCCTCGTCGATGGCAACTGGGTCACCGCCGATACCATCAAGTACTTCGACGATGACTCCAGCGACGGCACCGGCCGCTCCCTCGAACTCGTCCACCCCGGCTTCGCACGCATGCGCAACCAGAGCTTCACCGACTGGGTCGCCTCCGCCAGCACCAACGGCAGCCCCGGCCGAACCAACGCCATGTACCGCTCCAACCCCACACCCATCGTCGCCGATGTCACCCCAGACACCGCACTCCCCCCCGCCGGCTCCAACTCCGCCGTCAAAATCACCGCCCGCATCACCGGCCGCGACGGCGATGCCATGTCCTCCGTCTCGCTCGAGTATCGCAAGGACGCCAACCCCCAGGGCCTCTACACCAACACCCCCATGATCGACACCGGCCTGGGCGGCGACGCCATAGCCGGCGATGGCGTCTACACGGCCTACCTCCCCCCCTACGATAGCGGCATGGTCATGGCCAACGGCGAAATGCTCGAATTTCGCATCCGCGCCACCGACAACGTCGGCACCAGCCCCTATTTCCCCGCCACCAACCGCGCCAGCGCCCGCGCCGGGGCCTATTCCTACCTCGTCAAATTCGGCGAGGAAAGCCACTCCGGCGAAGCCTACCCGGGCGAGTACCCCACTTATCACATGTTGATGAACAAGGTGAACCGCGACCAACTCCAACTCCCCGCCAACATCCAAAACCAGATCCCCTGGGATGCCACCATCGTCCTGCCCGACGATACCGTCGTCTACAACAGCTCCGTCCGCCTCCGCGGCAGCGGCTCGCGCGTCTCCACCCTCGGCAACTACCGCATCAACCTCCCCAGCGGCGTCCTCTTCGAAGAATTCGACGAACTCAACCTCAACCACGAGTACGCCTTGGCCCAGTTCATGGGCATGGACGTCACCGCACGCTCCGGCGCCATGGCCTCCGACGTCGCCCTATCCCGCGTATACCTCAATGAGGAACTCAAGAACCCCGGCCAGGGCATCTACTGCCGTGTCGAGGGCGTCGACGGCTCCTACATCGATCGCCACATCGGCGACACCGACATCCAGGGCAACGTCTACAACACCACCGGCGCTGACGGTGCTGAAAGCCGCTACGGCGACCTCACCTTCAACTCCAGCGTCAGCTGGTACCCATCCCAGTACCTCATCTCCCTCAACAACCCCAACACCGCCTGGTATGCCCTCCAGGACCTCACCTCCTACCTCACCAACGTCGTCAACGGCGAAGTCCGCAATATCACCAACCGCGTCAGCGTCACCAATTGGGGCAAGATCTACGCCGCCTCCGTCGCTGTCGATAACTCGGAATACGGCTACTACGCCATCAGCGGCGGCGCCGACGAATTGCGCACCTATGACGACCCCTACTCGCGCCAGTTCTTGATGATGCCCTGGGACTACAGCGATGCCCTTGGCATGGGCGCATCCGACGGCACCGTCGGCAGCATCTGGGGCTTCAGCTTCACCGTCATCCCCTCCTTCCTCTACAACCGCCCCATCCTCCCCATCTACCTCGGCGGCCTCGTCGATGTCGTCACCGACACCATGTCCGATGCCAACATGGCCGCCATGTTCACCCGAATGGGCAGCAAAATGTCCGCCATCAACCGCCAGAATGTGTCCAACGATGTCGTCGGCATCCGCGCCTCCGTCATGAGCCAGATCTTCACGAACATCACCGTCACCGGACTGCCGGATGGTGCCCGCACCCTCACCGTCCCCACAACCAACATGGGGCAAAACGTCAGCGCCGTCATCGATCAGAACCACTCGCCCGCCCAGTGGTTCCCGGTCGGCGCCATCAACGTCCCACCCGCCGGCGGCGGCTCTGTCACCCTCACCCGCATCCGCCCTCAGCCCATCACCGAAACCATCGCGGACGCCATCATGTTCTCCAACACCATCACCGGCGCCAGCGTCATCCTCGACGACGGCCAGTCCGGGTTCGGCGTCACCGGCACTTGGACCACGTCCCCCACCGGCGGCTATGCCGGCGGCGGATTCCGCTACTCCACCACCGGCGGTAGCACCTCCACTTGGGCGCCTCCCAGTCTCCCCTCCGGCTCCTACCAGATCTACGCCTGGCTCTTCGTCAGCCCGATCAGCGTCGATGGCAGCGAAACCGGTGCCCGCTACGACCTCATCGGCGGCCAGCCCCATGTCGTCCTGACCAGCCTCACCGGACGCGGCCCCCAGAACTACACCCAGCGCATGGCCGTGAACGACAACCCCGTGAACTGGAATATCCGCGCCAACGGCAACCTCGGCGCCTGGTCCGTCACCAATTCCATCGCCATCGCCGGCGAAGTCGTGGATGTCGTCGTTCGCGCCGTCGATCTCGACAACAACACCCTCAAATCGTTCTCATTCAAAGCCATCGGTCGCCGCTCCCCAACAGTTGTCCAAGGCACCATCGCCAGCCCCACCACCTGGTCGTCCGGCAGCGGCATCGTCCTCGTCACCAACAACGTCACCGTCAACTCCGGCATCACACTCGCCGTGGATCCCGGCACCGTCGTCCTCTTCAGCCCCGGCACCCGCCTCACCGTCAATGGCACCCTCGATGTACGCGGCACCGCAACCGCACCCGTTCAAATTCTCCCCGAAGGCGGCACCAACGTCTGGTCCATCCGCGCCTCCGGCGCCTCCAGCGTCGTCGCCATCTCCAACGCCGTCATGCTCCAGGGATCCATCGCGGTCGATAGCGGCGCCACCCTGCGCCTCATCGATTCGACGATTTCCGGCTCCTACGACACCAACGGCATCGTCTCCGCCAGCGGCGCCTCCTCCGCCCTCCTCCTGCGCACCATCGTCCGCGACTTCAACCGCACCCGCTTTGCCACCACCCCCACCCTCATCGATCAAAGCCTGTTCGAACGCATGACCGCTGTCGGCATCGACATGGTCGGCACCGCCTCCACCAGCACGGTCCGCCGCACCACCTTGCGCGAACCCCTCGGCACCGACGGCATCCGCTTCATCAACGCCACCGCCGGACTCGTCACCAACACCTGGATCAGCGCCATGAGCGGCACCGGCATCGTCGCCTCCGCCTCCATCCTCGCCATCGTCGATAGCCTACTCACCGACTGCGATTCCGCTATCGCGCTCACCGCCGGTTCCACCACCACCCGCAACCTCACCATCGAGGATGGCCGCGTCGGCATCACCGGCGCCCCCACCGTCACCAACCTCATCCTGCGCGATGTGGACCAGGCCTTCGTCACCGGCCCCGCCACCGTCGGCTTCAGCAACGTCGAACTCCCCGCCTACGCCATCCCTGCGGGCCCCGGCAACATGAACCGCAAGGCCTTCTTCCGCGATTCATCGGAAGCTGACTACCAACTGCTCCCCACCTCCCCCTGCATCGGCACTGGCCTCGGCGGCGTCAACATGGGCGCGCCTTACCCCGTCGGCGCCAACCCCATCGCCCCCGCCAACCTCCACATAGCCACCACCGACTCCAACTCCATCACCCTCGCCTGGCAGGACCTCAGCACCGACGAATCCGGCTTCGAAATCTTCCGGCGCGAAATCGACAACAACGACTGGCTCCTCGCCGGTATCGCCGCCTCCGGTAGCACCAATTTCACCGATGCTCCCCTTCCTCAGAACACCGAGTATGCCTACCGCGTGCGTGCCTTCCACCCCCGCGGCGCCTCCACCTACTCCGACGAAGCCACCGCCACCACCACCTTCCAGGCCTACACCGAAGTCCTGCGCGAATTCCTCCGTATCACCGAAGTCCACTACAACCCGTCCGGCTCCGCCGACGATACCGAGTTCATCGAATACAAAAACATCAGCACCAACCTCACCCTCGACCTCTCCGGCTGCTACGCCGACAACGGGCGCTGGACCTTCACCAACGGCACCACCCTCGCCCCTCAAGCATTCTTCATCCTCGCCCGCAACTACACCGCCTTCCATGCTGCCTACCCCAGCATCGCCGTCCGCGGCACCTTCCTCATCGACGACAAACTCGATAACGCCGGCGAAACAATCTACGTCCGAGATGCCGCCGGCGCCGATATCGTGAACTTCACCTACAGCGACGATCCCACCGATTGGTACCCCGCCACCGACGGCAATGGGTTCACCCTCGTCCCCGTCGACCCCAACCCATCTGGCGACGCCAACGCCCCCCTCTACTGGCGCGCCAGCGCCAACCCCAACGGGTCACCCGGCGCTGATGATCCCGAACCCGCCGGCAGCGGCATCGTCGTCAATGAGGTCCTCGCCCACGCCGACGACCCCTTCGAGGACGCCATCGAATTGCGCAACATCGGCACCAACACCGTCAACATCACCGGCTGGTACCTCAGCGACAACCCCGACAACCTGAAGCAGTACCTCATCCCCGCCACGGCCCCCCTCGCCCCCGGCGCCTTCAAGGTCTTCTACGAAGGCACCTCCTTCAACCAGAACCCCGGCGGCCCAGGCAACTTCGCCATCAGCGAATTCGGCGAGGATGTCTATCTCTCCGCCGCCGTCGGCGGCAACCTCACCGGCTACCGCACCGTCGGCACCCTCCGCAAAGCCATCGAGAACGGCGTCTCCTTCGGCCGCTACATCCGCAGCGATGGCCAGGTCGACTTCACCGCCCTCAGCAACCGAACCTTCGGCGTCGACTACCCCGCGCCCACCTCGATCCCCCATTTCCGCACCGGCGGCGGCCTGCCCAACGCCGGCCCCAAGGTCGGCCCCGTCGTCATCAACGAAATCATGTACAACCCCGCCGCCGGCGGCAAAGAGTTCATCGAAATCCTCAACAGCTCCCCATCCACCGTCTACTTCGGCGACCAGGGCAGCGTCTGGGAATTCGACGACGCCGTCGAATTCAAGTTCCCAACCGCCGGATCCCTCGCCCCGGGCGAATTGGCCCTCGTCGTCGGCTCCGACCCCACCGAGTTCCGCCAGCTCTTCTCGATCCCACCCAGCATCCAGATCTTCGGCCCCTTCACCGGTGCCCTCAACAACGCCGGAGAACCCATCGAACTCTGCAAGCCCGGTGCCTACGACGTCCAACTCGGGGCCGCCCCCACCGTCATGGTCGAACGCGTCCGCTACAACAACAACGCCCCCTGGCCGACCGCCGCCAACAACGACGGCGCCTCCCTCGAGCGCATCAACCCGCATCGCTACGGCAACGATCCCACCAACTGGGTCGCCGGCACCATCGGCGGCACCCCAGGCACCGTCAACAACACCTCCGGGCTCCCCACCCTCGGCTTCCTCGATGTCCACAGCGACGGCCGCGAAACCAACGAAGTCCGCTATATCGAAGTCACGCTCTCCCCCGCCGGCGCCTCCACCGTCACCGTCCAATACGCCGCGTCCGGCGGCACCGCCTCCACCAACGACTACTCCCTCAACCCGGGAACCCTCACCTTCTGGCCCTACGAAACCAGCAAGTCCATCGCCCTCACCATCATCAACGATATCACCCCCGCCGGGGAACCCGACGAAACCGTCCTCATCACCCTCTCCAACGCCAGCCCCAACGCCCTCCTCGGCGGTAATCGTGTCTTCGTCCACGAAATCCGCGATGACGACGCCGTCAACCTCCCCCCTCCCGTCATCCTGCCCTCCACCTCACGCTCCTTCCTCTACCGCCTCGATGTGTCCATGACCCCCACCGTCGCCGGCTCCACCATCCGCTACACCCTCAACGACACCCTCCCCACCGAATCCTCACCCGTCTACACCGGCCCCTTCTGGCTCTACAGCAGCACCAAGGTCATCGCCCGTACCTTCCTCGGGTCCTACAACGTCGGCGCCTGGACCAGCGTCGTCTTCAGCGCCCAGTCCATGCCGCGCGACTATGAACCCAACCTCCCCACCAACACCGTCGAACTCCCCGTCCGCGCCAGCTCGGACGACGGCGCCCAGTTCTCCAATGGGCGCATGATGGGACTTACCCTCCCCACCATCCGCCTCGGCGAAGTCGGTGCCTCGGCCGCCCTCTTCCGCTTCTACCCCACGCGCGATGGCATCCCCATGGGCGCCACCGTCACCAACGCCTTCATCCAGTTCACCGCCGCCGAAGCCAGCTCTGGAACCCCAACCGTCACCATCCGCGGCCAAGCCATCGATCAGGCCCTCACCCTCGGCACCGGCAACAACAACATCACCGCACGCCCCCTCACCACCGCCGCCATCCCATGGACCCCCACCGACTGGGTCCTCGGCGACCGCAATGCCGCCCAGCGCACCCCCAACATCGCCGCCGCCATCCACGAAATCGTCAATCGCCCAGGCTGGCACCCCACCAACGCCCTCGCCGTCGTCTTCAACTTCACCACCCCGTCCGGCTTCCGCAGCGTCCATAGCTTCGACGGCTCCATGGACTACTGCGCCCTCCTCCACGTCGAATGGTCCGAATCCAACGCCGTCTCCGAATTCTACTTCGGCGTCTCCACCAACGGCGCCGGCGCCGTCACCGGCGGCAACCTCTGGGTCCCCGCCAATGCCTACACCTCCGCCACCGCCCATGCCGACCTCCCGCTCCTCTTCTCGCACTGGTCCGGCAACGTCGGCGCCGCCAACACCAACGCCTCAACCCTCGTCGTTCTCATGGACCAGGACCGCGACGTCACCGCCAACTTCGTCCTCGCCCAGCCCGAGCCCCCCCATATCCTCGCGGTGCCCGCGGCCACCGGCTCCAGCTTCACCCTCCGCTGGGATAGCCAGGCCCCCTACACCTACTCCGTCACCCGCCTCACCAACCTCCTCTGGGGCTGGGACGGCAACAGCGCCATCCTCACCTCCGACATGCCCGCCCATGTCTCCGGCACCAACGAATTCACCGACACCACCAGCCCGTCCCCCGGCGGCTTCTACTCCATCGGCGCCGACCTCCCCGCACCCTGACGCCCGCTTCTCCTATCGCGGAAACACCCTCCGCCGGAACCGAGGTTCTCGCCGGATGTCCCGTCCGGCTATTGGTTGACACTCTGAGAGCCAACTCGGTTGTCGCCAGCATGTTCTGCACACGTTGGAGCGCCATGTGACTGCATGCTCCAACTCCTAACCTGCAAGCATTCGCCTGGCGAATGCTTGCAGTGGCCCCGAGGCAGGCGTTTGGCTGCCCGCCTGGCGGGCTGGTCACGGAGGTTGGTCAGGTTGCCCCAGATGCAAGGAAGAGCGAGCGCCGCTGGACTGCAGTCCGCGGCGTTCGCGATGACGCCGCAGGTGGGGCGACCTGGCCGACCTCCTTGGCCACCAAACGCATGCCTCAGGATCAAGATCCCTGCTGCACGACGCGCGCGGGATGTGCTAACGTCACCCCAGCCATGAACACGGGCCCTGACTCGATCCCACGCTCCCTATCGCCCCAACCCGGCACCACCCAAAGCCCCACTCCCTTCGGCCCCATCGGCGGCCTGGTTCAACAACTCGGCATCCTCCCCACCACCATCATCGCCTTCATCGGCACCCTCGTCGCCTTCTGGCTCTGGAATGCCCGCACCAGCGGACTCCAGGACGCCGTCCTCATCCTCGCTTTCCTCTGCGCCCTCTGGCACTACCAGCACACGTCCTGGGCCATCTGGCGCCAACCCGCCGGCCTCCTCGCCCTGGCCGTCGCCACCTTCATGCTGATCCAGATCCCCTTCGGAGTAGCCCCCGCCATCGCCTGGAAGGCATCCCTCAAGAATGCCGATTTCATCGCCCTCGCCATCGCCCTCCCCGCCGTTCTCGGAGGCCCACGCCGCCTCGGCGTCGCCCTCCTTTCCGCCGCACTCGCCCTCACCACCGTCATCACCGCCGATCTCGCGCGCCTCGCCGGCACCTACGGCTCCCGACTCGCCGATCGCGCACGCTGGGATCCCAACCCCGCCCTCAACCACCCCAACATCACCGCCATGGCCGCCGCCATCGCCTTCATCCTGCTCGCTTCCCTCGCCTGGCGCGAACGCCGCCACCGCGGCGTCAGCCTCTTCTGTTCCGCCGCCATGCTCCTGAATCTCACCTACGTCATCCTGATGCGCTCCCGCGCCGTTGAAGTCGCCCTCGTCGTCGCCTGCGGCGCCGCCCTCGTCATGGCCGCCCGCAACCGCCGCACTCGCCTCATCGCTGCCACCATCGTCGCCCTCGGCCTCGCCGCCGTCTTCCTATCCAACCCGCGCTTCCGTCAGATCGGCCACGTCAGCGCACTCATGGACCGTAATGTCGCCTGGGCCCACACCTGGCAACTGATTCAACAGCGCCCCGTTCTCGGCCACGGCTTTGGCGAAACCGTCTTCGTCAACACCTACCACACCACCCATCCTCCCCGCTCCAAGCACCGCTTCTACCACCCCCACCAGTATTGGCTGAATACCCTCTTTGCCTACGGCTGGATCGGCGCCGCGCTCCAGGCCACCATGTGGATCACCTTGCTGCTCGGTCTCCTGCCCGTACTGCCCGGCTCCCTTGGGCGCCACGGCTCCGTCCTCCCGGCCACCGTCTTCGCCATGATCCTCTGCCTCCAGATCGGCGGCCTCGTCGATTGCGCCCCCAACGTCGTCGGCCTCACCACCATCCTGACCGTCCCCGTCGCCCTCCTCGCCTCCTCCACACGCCAGCGGCACACCGCTCCGCCCTGAAAATAACGGGGGATGGAGGGAAGGGTGCCCCTGACGGGGCCATCGTACTCGTGACCTTTGTCGTGACCTTTGTCGCGAGCTTTGTCGCGAGCTTTGTCGGGAGCTTTGTCGGGAGCTTTGTCGGGATTCAGAACGACAAGCCCGAGGACGAGAACGTAGTCGATCGAACCCGATCGCGTTAAGCGAAAGGACCGCGGTACCCCATGGAGGGCCGACCTCCCGCCTACGCCGGGCCTTCGGCGGGCCAGCCGTGTCGGCCGCCCCGCAACGGGCACCTACGCCATCTTCGTGATGATCGTGATCAACGGCACAAACATCGCGATCACGATCGTGCCCACGATGATCGCCAGAAACACAATCATCACCGGCTCGATCACCGATGTCAGGCTCTCCACCGCCGTGTCGACTTCGTCTTCGTAGTTGTCCGCAATACGAATCAACATCTCCGGCAGCGCACCCGTCTCTTCGCCAACGTCCACCATGCTGATCACCATGCCCGGAAACACCTTCGACGCCTCCATCGGCATCGTCATGGTGTCGCCCTCCTTCACGCTGTCGTGAATGCCCTGGATCGCATGGCTGATCGCCGCGTTGCCGGACGTGTCGCGCACAATGTTCAGCGCTTGCAGCACCGGCACGCCCGACGTCATCAGCGTCCCCAGCGTCCGCGCAAATCGCGAAATCGACGTCTTAACCACCAATGAGCCGACCATCGGCAGCTTTAGCTTGATCTTGTCCAGAATGAAGCGGCCCTTCTGCGTCCGCTTGATCAACTTGCCCGCCGTCACAAACAGGCCAATCACCGCCAACACGTAGATCCCGCGGTATCGCAGAATGTCACTCAAATCGATGACAAATTGCGTCAGCGCCGGCAATGGCGCCCCTTCCAGCAGATCCTTGAAAATCTCCGCGAACTGCGGAATCACCTTCACCAGCAGCAGCGCCACGATGCCAACCGACACCACCAACACCACGATCGGGTACACCATCGCACCCTTGATCTTGCGCTTGATCGCCTCCGCCTTCTCCATGAACTCCGCAAGGCGACTGAGCACCACGTCCAGCACGCCGCCCGCTTCACCCGCCTTGATCATGTTCACGTACAGGGAGTCGAACACACGCGGGTACATCGCCAGCGCTTCCGAGAAGGTGCTGCCCCCCTCCACCGCTTCGCCCATCCCACTCAGGGCCTTGCGAAGAACAGGGTGCCGCTCTTGCTGCAGCAAAATGCGCAGTCCGCGCAGCAAGGGAAGCCCCGCCTCAATCAGCGTGGCCAACTGGCGCGTCAGGGTCATCAAGTTCTTGGTCTTGACCCGACCCGCCAGGAAATCAGGCATCTTAAGTTCTTTCTTAAGACCCTTCGTGGCGCCTTTCGACGCAGGCCCCGCCGCCCCGCCTCCGGCACTCCCGCTGTTGCGGGCTGGCGCACTCTTCGGGTGCGCACTCTCCAACTCCGCCACCCGCGTCGGGAACAGCCCCTTCCCGCGAATGATCGTAACCGCTTCCGCCTGCGATGCCGCATCAAGGACGCCTTCGGTCTCGGCGCCCTTCGCATTCATTGCCGTGAACTTGAATCTCGGCATACCGCTTCCCCGTGCCTGCAACGCGGCTATCGCAACCACCGGCGAGCCCCACGACCCGCCAGCTCAACCGTCTCTTACTTCCCCTTCGCCTCGGTAGCGTCTTCGGTCTTCGCCACCTTCACAGGCGCAGCCACGTCCACCCACTCCAGCAGAGCCACCTCGGCGCCATCGCCACCACGGCTCCCCAGCTTGATGATGCGCGTGTAGCCACCCTTCCGACCCTGGATCTTCGGAAGAATCCCGTCAAACAACTCGCGCACGCACACTTCGCGGTGCAAACTCGACAACACCGCGCGCCGCGCCGAAAGCGTCCCCTTGCGCGCCAGCGTCACCATCTTCTCCGCCGCCCGCCGCGCCACCCGCGCCTTCGGCAACGTCGTCTTGATGCGCTTATCCGTGATCAACCCACAAATCAGCGCGGCTTCCAACGCCGCACGGTGCGCCTTGCTGCGCCCCATCGGCTTATCTACCTTACGGTGTCTCATGATCCTTCGCCGCTCCGTCAGATTTCGCGATTCGCAATCTCGGTCAGAAGATCCGGGTCAAATGTCATCCCCAGACCCAACCCCAGTTCCTGAAGCTTCGTCTTGATCTCGTTCAGCGACTTCTTGCCGAAGTTGCGGTACTTGAGCATCTCCGCTTCGCTCTTCTGTGCCAACTCGCCCACCGAGGTGATGTTCGCGTTGTTCAGGCAGTTCGCCGCACGCACGCTCAACTCAATCTCGTTGACGCTCATCCGCAGCTTGCGCCGCAGCTCGTCTCGCTCCGCGTCGATCCGCTTCTCCGTCTCTTCGAACTCCACCAGATCGTCGTCGTAATTCACGAACACGTCCAGGTGGTGCCGCAGAATCGAGGAAGCCGTCGTCAACGCTTCGTCCGGCGTCACGCGCCCATCCGTCCAAATATCCAGAATCAACCGGTCGTAGTCCGTCCGCTGACCCACCCGCGTGTTCTCCGTCGTGAAGTTCACCCGCTTCACCGGCGAAAAGACCGAGTCGATCGGAATCATCCCAATGTCCGCGTTCGGCGTCTTGTTGCGCTCCGCCGGATAGAATCCGCGCCCCGTCCGAATCTGAATCTCCAACTCCAACTTCCCATCCGCCGCCAACGTCGCGATGTGCAGATCCGGATTCAAGACTTCCACCGCACCTTCGCTCTCGATGTCCCCCGCCTTCACTTCCGCAGGGCCCTTCACCTTCACGATCAACGGCTTCACGTCCCGGACGTACGACTTCAGCAGAACCTGCTTCAGGTTCAACACGATGTCCGTCACGTCTTCCACCACCCCAGGCACCGTGCAAAACTCGTGCGGCGCCCCCGTGATCTTCACCGACGTAATGGCCGCCCCCTCGATCGAGGAAAGCAACACCCGGCGCAGCGAATTGCCCACCGTCGTCCCATACCCGATTTCAAATGGCTCCGCGATATAGCGCGTGTAGCTGTTCGTCGCGGTGGTCTCATCCTTCACCACACGCTTCGGCATCTCGAACCGACTCAGTCTGATAGGCATCGTCAGCGTCCTTTCCTCATACATCGAACGCGCGCCGGTAGACCGGCACGCACACTAAAACGGCGGGGAGTCCCCCGCGCTCCCCCCGGCAATTCCCATCGCCAGGGCGCGGAACTCCGTCAGACCCGCCGCCGCTTGCGCGGGCGGCACCCATTGTGCGGAATCGGAGTCACGTCTTTGATAACCGTGATGTTGAGCCCCGACGACTGCAGCGCCCGGATCGCGGACTCACGCCCCGCTCCCGCGCCCTGCACCCGCACTTCCACCTCGTGCATCCCTCGCGCAATCGCCTGCCGCGCCGCGTCCTGCCCCACCAACGTGGCCGCAAACGCCGTGCTCTTGCGGGAACCCTTAAAGCCCGCACGTCCCGCCGCAGACCACGCCACCACTCCGCCCCGCAGGTCCGCGATCGATACAATCGTGTTGTTGAACGTCGCCTTGATGTGCGCCACGCCCACGGGAACATGCCGCCCCGCTCGCGCCCGCGCCTTCCGCGCCGCCGCCTTCGAGGCCGCATCCCCTGCCTTGCCTTCGCCGGCCGCGTCCGCAGCGCCTTCAGCCCCTGCACTCTCGACAGCCGGCTGCTTCGCTTCGTCCTGAATCTCGTTGGTCTCTTCCGCCATAGCCACCCCTGATCCCGAATCCTACTTGTCCGTCTTCACTGCCGCGCGCGCATCCTTGCCGCGAACCGCACCCACCGTGCGCCGCGGTCCCTTGCGCGTACGCGCATTCGTGCTCGTCCGCTGGCCGCGCACCGGCAACCCGCGGCGATGCCGCAGCCCCCGGTAGCTCCCGATGCTGATCAGGCGCCGTATGTTCTGCGCCACCTCGCGCCGCAAATCGCCTTCCACACGAAAACGAGTCTGAATAATGTTCAGGATCGTGCGCAATTCGTCCGGCGTCAGATCGTCCGACCGCTTCGCCGGATCCACCTTGCTCTCCGCCATGATCGACTTCGCACGCGCGGGCCCAATACCATGAATGTATTGCAGCGCGTACTCGACGCGCTTGCGACCCGGTATATCGACACCAAGAACTCTGGGCATCCGTCGTCCTCCCTAGCCCTGGCGCTGTTTGTGACGGGAATTCGTGCACACCACGCGCACCACTCCCCCGCGTTTAACGACTTTACACCGCTCACACATGCGCCTGACTGAACTTCTGACTTTCACTGGCTTTCTCCTAAACCAAAATCCCGACAATGTACGAATGACACCGCCCCACGTCTACAACAAAAGCGTCGGACCGCACTCTTTATCGCGTCAGGATCTCTGCTGTTCCTTCCCCAACCGCGACCGTATGCTCAAAATGGGCCGAATATTGGCCATCTTTCGTCACCACTGTCCACCCATCCTCCAACACCGCCACTTCCGGACGCCCCATGTTCACCATCGGCTCCAACGCCAGCGTCATCCCCGCCTTCAACGTCGGGCCACGTCCCGGTTGCCCAAAATTCGGCACTTGCGGCTCTTCGTGCATCTGGCGCCCAACGCCGTGTCCCACGAACTCCCGCACCACAGTGTACCCTCCGCCCGTCGCTTCCTTCTCGATCGCGTGCGAAATGTCCGACACTCGCTTCCCCGCTTGGGCGGCCCCGATGCCCGCCTCCAGCGCGCGTTGCGTCGTCGTCACCATCTTGATGACCGCAGGGTCCGTCACCCCCACCATCACCGTCGTCGCCGTATCCCCGATAAATCCCTGGTAGCGCACCCCAACGTCGATGCTCACCACGTCGCCCAACACGATCCGTCGGCTGCCCGGGATCCCGTGCACCACCACTTCATTCACCGACACGCAGATGATCCCCGGATACCCGTGATACCCCAGGAACGCGCTCTCGCCGCCCCACCCGCGCATCAACTCACCCGCATACTCCGAAAGCTCCAGCGTCGTCACCCCGGGCGCAATCTTCGCCGCCACAGCGTCCCGCACGCGAGCCGCCATGCCGCCACTTTCGCGCATCGCGGCCAACTCCGCGGCTGTCCGAATCGCAATCATCGCTGCCTCACTCCCCCGGTGCCATTCTTGCACCCGCCCCGGAGGGCAAAGCCTCGCCCCCCCGCAGGGCGGCCATCCACCTGCCACCCTCAGTTGCCTCGAATGACGCGCAACACATCCGCCGCCAGCTGATCAGCTCCTCGGCTCGAATCCACCGTCCGCAGCAACCCCTGGCCCCGGTAGCGCGCGATCAGGCTCTCTGTCTTCTGATTGAAGACATCCAGCCGGCTCACGATCGTCGCCTCATGATCATCCGGCCGCTGGTAAAGCTCACCCCCGCAGTGATCACAGACCCCCGCCTTCCGCGGCGGCATGTTCGCCACATGAAAATTCGCTCCGCACGCGCGGCAGATCCGTCGGCCCGTCAATCGCTGAATCAAAATCGCTCGCGGACAGTCCAGGAAAACCACATGCTCGATCCCCGCCCCGCGCCGCACCAGCGCCGCCTCCAGCAACTCCGCCTGCCGCACCGTCCGCGGAAATCCGTCAAACATGTACGCGTCCGTAGGCGCTCCCGCGGCCAGCCGGTTCTCCACCAGACGGATCATGATCTCGTCCGGCACCAGCTCGCCACGCTTCATATAGCCTTCCGCCTCGCGCCCGGTCTCAGTCCCCTGCTTCACCGCTTCACGCAACATGTCGCCCGTGGAAATGTGAATGAACCCGACTTCGTCGCGTATGCGCTCCGCCGCCGTGCCTTTTCCGGCACCCGGAGCCCCCAGCAACAAGATCGCTCTCATCGGTCCATCCTCCCGCCGCCAGAATCAGCGACGTCCGCGCAAGCGGCCCTTCTTAAGGAACCCGTCGTAGTGCCGCATCAACAAATGCGATTCCACCTGCCGCATCGTGTCCAGCATCACGCCGACCACAATCAGCATGCTCGTACCGCCCATGAACGACGCCACCAGCCACGGCACCCGGAAGTTCGTGGCCAGAACCGTCGGGATCACCGCAATCACCGTCAGCATCATCGCCCCGATCAGCGTGATCCGCGTCATCGTCGCATCCAGAAACTCGGCCGTCGGCCGCCCCGGACGAATCCCCGGAACGTAACCACTGTTCCGCTTGAGATCGTCCGCGATCTGCAACGGGTTGAACTGCGTCGCGACCCAGAAATACGAGAAAAACAGGATCAGTATCCCGTACGCCACCAGATACAGCGGCTCGCCCATCTGCAGCGCCGCATTCAGGTCCTGGCACCAACCCCACTTCACACGCCCCAACAGAATCGTCGGAAACGCGATCATCGGAGATGCAAAAATGATCGGCATCACGCCCGAATAGTTCACCCGCAACGGCATGTAGGTGTTCTGCCCGCCATACACCTTGCGCCCCACCACCCGCTTCGCCGTGTGAATCGGGACCTTGCGCTGCCCCTGCGTCAACATGATCGTCCCCGCCGTCACCAGGAAGGATAGCACCAACAAACCCACCAGATGGAACAGGTTGTACGGACCGGCCGATTCGCCCGATCCAAACATGTTCACCACGTACCCCAACGCCTGCGGTAGCTGGCTGATGATGTTCGCGGTGATCACGATCGAAATGCCGTTGCCAATCCCCCGCTCCGTGATTTGCTCTCCCAACCACATCAGAATCATGGTGCCCGTCGTCATCGTCAGCACCGTCAACAAGCGGAATCCCCACCCCGGGGAATGCACGATCGATCGCGAGAGCCCCCAGTTCGCCGGATTCTCCAGGCTGATCGCCAACGCCAACCCCTGCACCACGCAAATCACCAGCGTGAAGTAGCGCGTGTACTGCGTCAGCTTCGCACGCCCCGCATCCCCTTCCCGCGCCAACCGCTCCAGCGCCGGAATCACCGCCGTCATCAACTGCAGGATGATCGACGCGCTGATGTACGGCCAGATGCTGAGCGCGCCGACCGCAAAGTTGTTCAGCGCGCCGCCGCTGAACAGGTCGATCCAGCTCATGAATCCGCCGCCCGCGCGGGCCTGACTCTCCGCAATCGCAATCTGCAACTCCCGCACGTCGACGCCAGGAGATGGCACCGTCGTCACGATGCGGCAGATGAAGATCAGCCCCAGCGTGAACAGGATGCGGGTGCGAAGCTCAGGTATCTTGATCGAATTGGCAAAGGCCGAGAGCATCAGTTCGCCACGACCTCGCAGCTGCCGCCCAAGGCTTCGACCTTGGCGCGCGCGCTGGCGCTGTACGCATTCACTCGCACCGTCAGCTTCCGGCTCAACTCGCCAGTCCCCAACAGCTTGATCCCGTCCCAGCGACCACGCACCAGCCCCGCCTCACGCAGCGCCTCCGCCGTCACGTCCGCCCCGTCGCTGAAACAATCCAGATCCCCCACATTCACCGGCGCCAACTCCTGCCGGTTCACGTTGTGGAACCCGCGCTTCGGAATGCGCCGGATCAACGGCATCTGACCGCCCTCAAAACCCGCCCGGTGCTTGTGCCCCTTGCGCGCGTACTGCCCCTTGTGCCCGCGGCCAGACGTCTTGCCCACGCCCGAACTCTCTCCGCGTCCCACGCGCCGCCGCGCACGTCGCGCACCCGGCGATGCCTTCAACTCATGCAAATTCATGATCGAGTCCTTGTCCTTCAGGCCGCTGTCCGCCGGCTCGCCAGAACTTCTTCGCGCGAGCGCAGCTTCTTCAGCGCCATAAACGTCGCCTTGACCACGTTCAGCGGATTGTTGCTGCCCAGCGACTTGCCCAGAATGTCCCGGATCCCAGCCGCTTCCAACACCGCCCGCATCCCGCCTCCCGCAATCACGCCCGTACCCGGCGACGCCGGCCGCAACAGCACTTCGCCACCGTCAAACCGTGCCTTCACCTCGTGCGGGATCGTGCGATCCTTCATGGTGACCTGCACCAGCGACCGCCTCGCCACGTCGCCACCCTTGCGAATCGCGTCCGGCACTTCGTTCGCCTTGCCAAAGCCGTATCCAACACGCCCAGCCTTGTCCCCAACCACCACCACCGCACTGAAACTGAATCGGCGCCCGCCCTTCACCACCTTGGCGCACCGATTCACCATCACAATGCGTTCTTCCAGATCCGACTGGCCGCCTGCGTTGTCCTGACTCACGATTCCTCCTTGACCTGCTCAGCGGCCGCCCCGGCGGTCGCCGGCACCGCGACCTGCTCCGTGCGAATCTGGAGTCCCGCCTCCGCGGCCCCCTCCACCAACGCCTTCACCCGGCCGTGGTACTTGAACCCACCGCGATCCACCACCACCCGGCGAATCCCCGCCTCCGCAGCCGCTCGCGCCGCCGCCTGGCCCACCGTCCGCGCCCGCGCCACCGTCGCGTTCCCCGCGTCCAGCGCCAGCGACGAGGCCGAGGCCAGCGTCTTCTGCTGCAAGTCGTCGATGAACTGCACGTAAATGTTGCGGTTCGATATCATGACCGCCATCCGCGGCCGCTCGGCCGTTCCCGCCATGCGCCGACGAATGCGCTCATGCCGGATCTTCCGACAGTCTTTGCGATTTATCTCTGGCTTCATCGTAGTTGTTCCGACATCCCGTGTTCCGCGCCACGCAGGCTTACGCCACCGTCTTGCCCACCTTGCGCTTAACGTGCTCGCCCTCGAAGCGAATGCCCTTGCCCTTGTAAGGCTCCGCCGGGAAGTACGAGCGAATCCTTGCCGCCGTATCCCCCACGAGCTGCTTGTCCATGCCCGTGATCGTCAATTTCGTACCCGCCTCGTCCTTGACGGTTATCCCCGCCGGAACCGTAAATACCACCGGGCTCGCAAACCCCAGCGAGAGCGATAGCGCCTTGCCCTGCAGCGTCGCCTTGAAACCCACCCCCTCGATCAGCAGCACCTTCGTGTACCCCTTGGCCACGCCCAGGATCATGTTGGCAATCAAGTTCCGCGCCAACCCATGCAAACTGCTGCTCCGGCGCGTGTCCTCGCCACTGCTCACCTTCACCACGCCACCGTCCACCTCGGCCGAGATCGTCTCCGGCAACGTCAGGCTCAGCTCGCCCAGCGACCCTTTCGCGGTCACCAAGGACCCCTTCACCGTCACCGTGACGCCACTCGCCACCGGCACCGGGCTCTTTCCCACTCTCGACATCGTGAACTCTCCTAAATCCCGGCGTCCGCGCCGTTCACCACACCGAGCACAACAGCTCGCCGCCTATCCGGCGCTTGCGCGCTTCGTTGCCGCTCATGATCCCCGCCGGCGTGCTCAGGATGCTTACCCCCAAACCGCCCAGTACCCGCGGAATCTCCGTGCTCGACACATACCGGCGCCGCCCCGGCTTGCTGTCCCGACGCAGCCCCTGAATCACGGGCTGCTGCCCCGCATTGTACTTCAGGACCATCCGCAGCGTCTTGCGCACCCCGCCACCTTCCACCGCCAGGTCCTTGATGAACCCTTCCTGGCGCAGGATCTGCGCTATCTCTTCCTTGATCCGCGAATGCGGCAGCTCCACGACGTCCCTCTGGGCCATCTGGGCATTCCGCACCCGCAGCAACATATCGGCGATCGGATCCGTCTGACTCATCCTCGCTCCCGTCCCATCCATTCAGTTCGTCACGCCAGCTTACCAGCTCGCGCGGGTCACGCCCGGTATCTGGGCCGTATTCGCCAGCTCCCGGAAACATATGCGGCAAACCTGGAACTTCCGCATGAAGGCGTGCCGCCGTCCGCACCGCTTGCAGCGGTTATAGCGTCGCGCCTTGAACTTCGGCTTCCGGGCCGCCTTTACCATCAATGATGTCTTGGCCAAGGCCGTCCTCCTCTACTTCTCCGCAAATGGAATGCCGAGTCCCTTCAGCAGCATCCGCGCTTCATCGCAGTTGCGGCTGTCCGTCACGATCGTGATATTCATCCCCTGCACCGCCCCCACATGGTTGGGGTCAATCTCCGGGAATATCGTCTGCTCCTTGATGCCCACCGTGTAGTTCCCTTGCTTGTCAAAGGCATTCAACGGCAAACCCCGGAAGTCCCGTATACGCGGCAACCCCGCGCTGATCAACCGCTCGAGAAACTCATACATCCGCGCGCCACGCAATGTCACCTTCGCGCCAATCTGCATGCCCTCGCGCAGCTTGAAATTCGAGATGCTCTTGCGCGCTCGTGTCACCACTGGCCGCTGGCCCGCCAACTTTCCCAGCTCCGTGACGTGTGTCTGGAACTGGTCCTTGTCGGCAATGCCAATGCCCATGTTGATCACCACTTTGCGCACCCGTGGCACCCGCATCGTGTTGGTGATGCCCAAATCGCGCTTAAGCGCCGGCACCACCTCCGTCTGATATCGTTCCTTCAGTGTGGCCATGTCCGTACTCAGCTATCGAAGACGTGCTTGCAACCACGGCTTGCGCATACGCGCACGCGCTTGTCCCCATCCATCCGCCGCCGAATCCGCACGCCCCGCTTGCACTCGGGGCAGTATGGTCGCAGGTTCGCCAGCGCGATGGACGCCTCTTTCTCCACGATCCCGCCTTGCGGGTTGTCCTGGCTCTTCCGCAGGGCCTTCTTCACCAGGCTCAGGCCCTCCACCAGCGCCCGCGACTTCGCCCGGTTCACTTCGAGCACCTTGCCCGTCTTCCCCGCGCTCACGCCGCGCACCGCCAGCACGGTGTCGTTCTTCTTGATCGTCGCTATGCTCACCGTTGTCCTACTCCTGGTTGCCGCCCCTTACAACACTTCCGGCGCGAGCGACACTACCTTCATGAAGTTCATTTCCCGCAACTCTCGCGCCACGGGCCCAAAAATGCGCGTCCCTATCGGGTTGCGCGTGGCATCCACCAGCACCACCGCGTTGTTGTCGAACCGCAGCAGCGATCCGTCTCGGCGCCGAATCGGGTGCGTCGTCCGTACGATCAACCCTTCGCACACCTGACCCTTCTTCACCATCCCGTCCGGCTGCGCTTCCTTCACCGCCACCTTCACAATGTCCCCCACCCGGGCATACCGCTTCCGGTGCCCAAGGATGCGGAAGCACTGCGCGCGCTTCGCCCCCGTGTTGTCCGCCACCACCAGATTGCTCTGTTCCTGAATCATGGTTGCTCGGCCCCCGGCTGAACCGTCACTTCCAACAGCCGCCAGCTCTTCATCCGGCTGATGGGACGGCACTCGGTGATGCGAACCTTGTCGCCAACCTTCGCCGTGTTCTTCTCGTCATGCACGTGAAACTTCGAGGCGTGCCATTGCACCTTGCCGTAACGCTCGTGACGGCGGCGCTCTTCCACCAGAACCACGACACTCTTGTCGCCGCTCTTGCTCACGACCACGCCTTGCCGTTCCTTACTGACCCGCTGCTTGGGTGCCTGCTCAGCCATGTTCGCGAATCCCCCGCTCACGCATTACCGTTTTGATCCGCGCCAACTCGCGCCGCAATGAGCGCATGCGGATGGGCGGCTCGGATGCGTCGCCCCCGCCCTTCTTGGCGCGCATCTCCTGAATGTGGCGCAACGTCTCCTGGCTCAATTGCCGGAGTTCCGCCTCCGTCTGTTCCCGCAAAGTCACTGCTTTCAACATAGCTGCTCCGCCTCTTAGCGCTCGTGCCGGGTCACCAGTTTCGTCGGGATCCCGATCTTGGCCGCCGCCAGCCGAAGCGCCTCACGCGCAATCTGATCCGTCACCCCGTCAATCTCCAGCAACATCAAACCCGGCTTGATCACCGCCACCCAAAATTCCGGGTTGCCCTTGCCCTTACCCATTCGCACTTCGATGGGCTTCTTCGAAACCGGCTTCGCCGGAAACACCCGAATCCACAACTTGCCCTTGCGCTTCATGTGCCGGTTGATGGATACGCGGCAGGCCTCAATCTGGGTGTTCTTCAACCACCCACGGCCCAGCGCCTTCAACCCGTACTCGCCGAAGGACAGCTCCGTCCCCCGTTGCGCAATGCCCTTGCGGCTGCCTCGCTGTACCTTCCGGTACCGAACGCGTTTTGGCATCAGCGGCATTTAGCGTCTCCCCCTGCCCGCCTTCACGGGCTCCTCACGGTTCTTGCAGATCCACACCTTCACCCCGACCAACCCGGCCGTCGTGTGCGCCTCCGCAAACCCGTACTCAATGTTCGCACGCAGCGTGTGCAGCGGGATCCGGCCTTCTTTGTACCATTCCACCCGCGCCAGCTCCGCACCACCCAAACGCCCGCAGGCCCGTATCTTGATCCCGTCCACGCCCATGTCCATCGCCACCCGGATCGCCCGCTTCATCGCCCGGCGAAACGAGACCCGACGCTCCAACTGCGTGGTGATGTTCTCCGCCACCAGCTGCGCATTCGTGTCCGGGTTCTTCACCTCGTGGATCTCGATGTAGATCTCTTTGCCCGTCATCTTCGTCAGTTCGCCACGGATGCGTTCGATGTCCTGGCCCTTACGGCCGATAATCACGCCCGGTCGCGCACTGCTGATGTTCACACGCACGCGGTTGGCATAGCGCTCAATCACGATCTCGGAGATCGCCGCATTCTCCAGCGCCTTCTTCACGCGATCCCGAATCTCGAGATCCTCCACGAGGGTGTTCCCGAAATCCGCTTTCCCGCAGAACCAGCGCGAACGCCAGTTCTTGTTCACCACCACGCGAAAGCCGATTGGATTGACTTTCTGGCCCAAAGTACGCTCCTCTCCGATCCGTTGTCCGGCACTCCACTACGCTTGCGCGGCCGTCGATTCCGCCGACCGACCGTCAGTCAGCACGATCCGCACGTGACACAACCGCTTCATGATGGGACTCGCACTGCCCCGCGCACGCGGCCACGAACGCCGCATCCGCGGCCCCTCGTCCACGACCGCTTCCTTCACCCGCAGCGTGTCCACACTGAGATCCGCATTGTTCATCGCGTTCGCCACCGCCGACTTCAGGGTCTTCCCCAAGTACGCGGCCGCCTTCATCTTGCTGAACTGCGTCATCGCCAGCGCTTCCGCCACCGGCAACCCCTGCAGCCGTCGCGCGAGCGGACGCGCCTTACTGGCCGCCATCCGCTGAAATTTCGATCGAGCAACAACGTCCATAGCTTTCGATCCCGATTACTTCAAAACCTTGGCCTTGTCCGTGGCCACGCCGTGCCGGCGGAAGGTCCGCGTCGGCGCGAACTCCCCAAGCCGGTGCCCCACCATGTTCTCTGTGATGAAGATCGAAATGTGCTGCTTCCCGTTGTGGATCCCCATCGTGTGCCCCACGAAATCCGGGATGATCATCGAGCTGCGCGCCCACGTCTTGATCGGGCGCTTCTCGCCGGAACGGTTCATCCGCTCCACCTTCTTCATCAGCTTCGCGTCGACATACGGACCCTTTTTAATGGATCGGGACATGGGCTACTTTCTCCGCTTCACAATGAACCGGCTCGTCGGGTTGCGCTTACCCCTCGTCTTGCCGCCCTTCGAGAGCTTCGACCACGGCGACACCGGGTGACCACCGCCGGACGTGCGGCCTTCGCCGCCGCCCATCGGATGATCCACCGGGTTCATGGCCACGCCGCGTACCGTCGGGCGAATGCCCAGCCAGCGCTTCCGCCCGGCTTTCCCGTACGACACGCTCCCGTGGTCGGCGTTGCCTACCTGGCCGATGGTCGCCATGCAGCGCACATCCAGCAGGCGTATCTCTCCGGACGGCAGCTTGACTTGCGCGAACCCGCCCTCGCGCGACATCAGCTGTGCGCCCAACCCCGCGCCGCGCACCAACTGCGCACCGCGACCTGGCTGCAATTCAATGTTGTGGATCTCCACCCCGATCGGCACCCGCTCCAGCGGCAACGAGTTGCCCAGCAACGGCTCCACCTCACGACCGGCCACAATCTCCGCCCCCACCGCCAGGCCCGCCGGCGCCAAGATGTAGCGCCGCTCCCCGTCCCGGTAGTTCAGCAACGCAATGTTCGCCGACCGGTTCGGATCGTACTCGACCGAGGCCACCTTGGCCGGAATGTCGAGCTTGTCCCGCCGGAAGTCGATGACCCGCAGCCGGCGCTTGTGCCCGCCGCCGCGATGGCGCGTCGAGATGTGCCCCTTCGCCCCGCGCCCACCCTGGCGCTTCTTCTGCTCCGTCAACGCGCGCAGCGGCTTCGATCGCGTCAGCTCCTCGAACGTCGATACGCTCGCGCCGCGTCGCCCCGCCGTTGTCGGCTTGTGTTTCTTGATCCCCATGGTCGCGCCCTTCGCTCTCCAACCTTACGTCAAATCGATCGTCTGCCCCGCCTGCAACGTCACCACCGCACGCTTCCAGTCCGACTTCTTGCCAAACTGCGGCGTGCGCTCGCGGCGGTTCTTCCCCAGGTAGCGCATCGTGTTCACCCGCGCCACCTTCACCTTGTACAGAGTCTCCACCGCACGCTTGATGTCCATCTTGTTCGCGGTCGGTGCCACTTCAAAGAAGAACTTGTTCTGCGTCTCCGACAGAGCCGTCCCCTTCTCCGTCACCTGGATCCGCCGGATAATCAATGACTGGTGCTTCATGCCGCCCCCTTCACACCCGCCGCCAGGCGCTGCTCCAGCACCGCCATCGCCGCCTTGGTCGCCACCACCGTCGGGTAACGCACCACGTGGTACACGTGCACATCCTGCGCCCGCATCATCTCAATACCCGGGATGTTGCGCGACGCCAGAACCGCCTTCGCGTCCGGCTGGTCCACCAGGATCAGCGCCGGCGCCTTCACCCCCAGCGCCTTCAGCAGGGCCGCAAACGCACGCGTCTTGCCCGCCTCCATCGCCAGACCATCCACCACCTTCCAGCCACCGTCTTCCACCCGCGCACCCACCGCGCGGCGCAACGCCAGCTGGCCCACCTTCTTGTTCACCTTGACATTGTACGCGCGCGGATGCGGACCAAAGGCCACGCCACCACCACGCCACACCGGCGACTGCCGATGGCCGGCGCGCGCACGCCCCGTACCCTTCTGGCGCCAAGGCTTCTTGTTGCTGCCCGCCACCTCGCCCTTGCGCTTCGTCGAGGCCGACCCCGCACGCTGCGCCGCCAGGTACGCCAGCACCGCGTCATGCACCGCCTTGTCCCCGCGATCGAGAACCAGCAGCCCATCGGCCAGCGTCAACTCGCCAACCGCCGCGCCCTTCGTGTCCATTACCTTCAGCTTGCTCATCACGCCTTCCCGGTCTTCTTCAGAGCCTTGCGAATCAGGATCACGTTGCCCACCGGCCCTGGCACCGAGCCTTCAACCAGCAACAGGTTCCGCTCCACGTCCACGCGCACCACCCGCAGGTTTTGCGTCGTCACCCGCACGTGCCCCATGTGTCCCGGCATCCGGTGACCCTTCGCCACCTTCGACGGCCACGTCCGCTGCCCGATCGCGCCGATTCGACGATGAGACGTGCTGCCGTGCGCCATCGGTCCGCCCGCCATCTTGTGGCGCCGTACCACGCCCTGAAAGCCGCGACCCTTGCTGGTGCCCACCACATCCACGTGCGTCACCTTCTCAAACATCGCCGCCGTCACCGCGTCGCCCGCTTTAGCCTCTTCCCCAGTGTCCAGCGCCATCTCACGCAATACGCGTTGACCGCCCACACCGGCCTTCTTCAGGTGCCCGACCACGCCCTTCGCCAGCCGCTGCTCCTTCTGCTCGCCAAACCCGATCTGCACCGCGCGATAGCCATCCACCGCATCGGTCTTGCTCTGGGTCACGACGCAGGGCCCCGCCTGCAGCACCGTCACGGACACCCGGTGTCCGTTGCTGTCGTACACCTGGGTCATCCCCAGTTTCTTTCCAATCAGCCCTTGCATGTGTCCACTCAGATCTTGATTGTGATGTCCACCCCGGCGGGCAGATTCAGTTTTTTCAGTTCATCCACCGTTTTCGCGGTCGGTTCCACAATGTCCAAAAGACGCTTGTGGGTGCGGATTTCAAACTGGTCCATTGACTTCTTGTCCGCATGCGGGCTCCGGTTGACCGTGTACCGCTCGATGCGCGTCGGCAACGGCGTCGGCCCCACCACTTGGGCCCCCGTCCCCTTCGCGGTCTCGATGATCCCGGCGACGGCCTGATCCAGCACACTGTGGTCGTACGCCTGCAACCGAATTCTTATACGTTGTCCATCCATCGTAGGCTCACTTCGTCAGTAAGTATTCCCGCACTCCCCGAGGCACGATATCGAAGGCTTCGGGTTCAAGCGTGTAACTCGCACGTCCCCGCGTCAGAGATCGAACTGCCGTCGAGTATCCGAACAGTTCGGCCAACGGAGCGCGCGCGCGGATGAACTGCATCTCGCCTCGCGCTTCGATGTCCTTGACTCGGCCTCGGCGCCCATTCAGGTCGCCCATGACATCTCCCATGAACTCCGACGGTGTCACGATCTCCAGTGCCATGATGGGCTCCAGGAACTCGGGCTTCCCGGCCAGCACGGCTTCCCGCAGCGCCATGAGGGCCGCCGTTCGAAAGGCGACCTCCGTGGACACATCCGGGATGTACTGCCCGCCGTGCACCATCACCTGCACATCCGTCACCGGGTAGCGCGCCAACACGCCCGTCATCAGCGCGTCGCTCACGCCCTCCCGCAGCGCTTCATGGAATATGTCCGGAATCTGTTCCCCGCGAATCTTGACGTCCACCTGATTGCCCGTGCCGCGCGCCCGCGGTTCCAGGCTCAGCGATACCGTCGCCATTTGCCGGTGCCCGCCGATCTCCCGATCGAACGTGCTCGTCGCTCCAGCCGCCTCCGTGGCCGTCTCGTAATACGCCACCATCGGCTTGCCCGTGTTCGCCTGCACCCCGTGCTCGCGAACCATCCGGTCTTTTAGAATTTCCAAGTGCAACTCGCCCATCCCACTCATGATCGTCTGGCCCGTCTCCGGGTCCCGACGTATCACGCACGTCGGATCCTCCGCGTGCATCGCTGCCAGCGCATCCTCAAGCTTGTCGCGGTCCGCCCGCGCTTTCGGCTCCACCGCCATGAAGATCACCGGCTCCGGGAACGGAATCCGCATCAGTTCCACCGGCTGGTTCTCCGCGCACAGCGTGTCGCCCGTCGTCAAATCCTTCAGCCCCGTCACCGCCCCGATCTCGCCCGCCATCAGCGCGTCCACTTCCGTGCGGCTGTCCGCCTGAAGTCGCACCAACCCGGGCAAGCGCGTCCGTTTACGAGTCCGCGGATTGTATACGTTGCTGCCCTTGCGCACCACACCAGAATACACCCGGATGAAAACAAGTCGTCCAACGTAAGGATCCGTCGCCACTTTGAAGGCCAGCGACGCCATCGGCGCCTCATCATCCGCCGGCCGCTCCACCGTCTCGCCCGTCTTCGGATGCGTGCCCGTGGTCACCGCCACATCCAGCGGCGAGGGCAGGTAATCGATCACCGCATCCAGCAGCGGCTGCACGCCCTTCTTGCGCAACGAGGAACCCACCAGCACCGGCACCACCTTCGCCGCCACCGTCGCCCGCCGGATCCCCTCGCGCAAGACGTCCGCCGCCACGTCCGATTCTTTCAGGTACGCTTCCAGAACCGTCTCGTCCTGCTCCGCAATCTGCTCAATCATCTGCGCGCGGGCCTTCTCGGCCTCCGCCGCCATCTCCGCCGGAACCGGCAGCACCGTGATCGCACCGCCGTTGGCCTCGTCAAACTCCAAGGCCCTCATCTGCAACAGGTCAATCACCCCGCGGAAGCTGTCCTCACACCCAATCGGGATCTGAAGACACACCGCATTCGAGCCCAGCCGCTTGCGGATCTGACCCACCACGTTGTCAAAATCCGCACCCAACCGGTCCATCTTGTTGACAAACGCCAGGCGCGGCACCCCGTACCGGTCCGCCTGCCGCCACACCGTCTCCGACTGCGGCTGCACCCCACCAACCCCGCAGAACACCCCGATCGCCCCATCCAACACCCGCAGCGAACGCTCCACTTCAATCGTGAAGTCCACATGCCCGGGCGTGTCGATAATGTTGACCTGGTGCTCACGCCACGCACACGTGATCGCCGCGCTCTGGATCGTAATCCCCCGCTCGCGCTCCTGCTCCATCCAGTCCGTCACCGTCGTGCCGTCGTCCACTTCGCCCATGCGGTGGGTCAGCCCCGTGTAGAACAGCATCCGCTCCGTCGTCGTCGTCTTGCCCGCATCAATGTGGGCGACGATGCCGATGTTGCGAACGCGAGACAGACGCGTCGCGCCGGCCGGGGCGGATGCACCCCGACTGCCCGACGCTTGTCCTGTCTTCTGCTGTTCCAAGATCGTGACCATCTGTGTTGTCGTGTGTTCGAAAACCGCGCCTACCAGGCGTAATGCGCGAACGCTTTGTTGGCCTGCGCCATCTTGTGCGTATCCTCGCGCTTGCGGATCGCATTGCCCTGATTCTTGTAGGCTTCCATCAATTCCAACGCCAGCGCTTCCCGCATCGGAACGCCCTTGCGCTGCGACGAGAACGACACCAGCCAGCGCAGCGCCAACGCCATCTGCCGCTCGCGCCCCACTTCCACCGGCACCTGGTAGGTCGCCCCACCCACGCGCCGTGACCGCACTTCCACCCGCGGCTTCACGTTGTCGATCGCCTTGTTCAGCACCGACAGGGGATCTTCCTCCACCTGCCCACGAATGCTCTCAATCGCGCCGTACACAATGCCTTCCGCTACGCTGCGCTTGCCGGAACGCATAATGTACGTCACGAGTCGCGCCACCAGCTCGCTCTCGAACTTGGCATCGACTGAAGTCCTGCGCTTGATCACTCTGCGACGTCTGGACATGACAATCTCCGCTTACTTCTGCTCGGGGCGTTTGGCGCCGTACTTCGAGCGACCGCGACGACGACCATCCACAGCTAGACTGTCGAGCGCGCCACGCACAATGTGGTAACGTACACCCGGCAGATCCGCCACCCGCCCGCCGCGCACCAGCACCACGCTGTGCTCCTGCAGGTTGTGACCGACACCCGGAATGTAGGCCGTCACTTCATAGCCCGTGGTGAGACGCACGCGCGCCACCTTCCGCAACGCCGAGTTCGGCTTCTTCGGAGTCTGTGTCTTCACCGTCAGACACACCCCGCGACGCTGCGGACAGTTCTTCAGCGCCGGCGACTTCGTCTTGCGCCGCAGCGGCTGTCGCCCTTTTCTCACCAGTTGATTGATCGTCGGCATTCGTTATTCCTCGTACTGTTCGACAAAGGGTCGGATGCTAGCAGAACCCCAGGCCATCTGACAATGCTCAACCCAGCAGATCCTGAAGTTTTTTTCCGGCCTCTTCCATCTCGGGCGCCGGCATCTCCGATTCCGGGATCGGTTCCGCCAGCGGCACCAGCTTGATATTGCGATGCATCGGGAACCCCGTTCCGCCAGGAATCAGGTGCCCCATGATCACGTTTTCCTTGAATCCGCGCAGCGTGTCGATGCGCCCCAGCGTCGCCGCATCCGTCAACACACGCGTCGTATCCTGGAAGGACGCCGCCGAGATGAAACTCTCCGTCTCCAGCGAGGCCTTCGTGATCCCCAGCAGCGCCGGCGTCGCTTCGGCCGGGCGCTTGCCCTCCGCCATCGCCTGCTCGTTCACCTCGATGAACCGCTGCTTCATCACCTGCTCACCCCACAGGAACTCCGTGTCCCCGGGGTTCGTGATCGTCACCTTCCGCAGCATCTGCCGCACGATGATCTCAATGTGCTTGTCATTGATCTCCACGCCCTGCAGCCGGTACACCTGCTGCACCTCGTCCACGAGGTAGCGCTGCAGTTCCTGCGGACCGCATACATCCAGAATCTCCTGGGGCACCACCGGGCCTTCCGTCAACTGCTGGCCCTTGCGCACGCGGTCGCCCTTGAAGACGACGATGTGCTTGCCCATCGGAATCAAATGCTCTTCCGTCGCAGCCGTGGTTTCGTCGCGAATCACCAGGCAGCGCCGCCCGCGCTGGTTCGGCCCAAAGTCCACCACGCCCTCGATCTTCGCGATCTCGGCCGCGTCCTTCGGCTGCCGCGCCTCGAAGAGTTCCGCCACGCGCGGCAGACCGCCCGTGATGTCCTTCGTCTTCGATTCCTTGCGCGGCGTCTTCGCCAGCACCTCGCCCGGAAGCACCCGCGCCCCTTCCTTCACCACCACGTGCGCGCCCGCCGGAATGCTGTAGAAGCCCAGCACCTCGCTGCCACGCTCGCGCCGGACGATGATCTGCGGATGCAGATCTTCCTTCGTCTCCAGCACAACCGTCCCGCGCAGGCCCGTCGCTTCGTCCACTTCCTTCTTCACCGACACGTTCTCGACGAAGTCGTGGAAGTCCACCACGCCCTCTTGCTCCGCCAGCACCGGTACGCTGTACGGATCCCACGAGGCCATCAACTTCGGCTTCTCGCCACGCGCCAGCGTGATCGTGCTGCCGTCCGCATAGCGGATCAGCGCACCCATCGGCATCGTGTAGCGCTCCACCTCGTGCCCCGTGTCGTCATGCAAACTCACGGCGCCGTTCTTGTTCAGCACCACGAACAGGTCTTCACGATTCTTCACGACACGCAGGTCGTGATAGCGCACCTGCCGCGTCTGCGAAACGAAGATCTCCGGCTGCTTGAACACCGCGCTCGCCGTACCACCGATGTGGAACGTACGCATCGTCAACTGCGTGCCCGGCTCGCCAATCGACTGCGCCGCGATGATGCCCGTGGCCGTACCCACTTCCACCAGCTTGCCCGTCGACAGGTCGCGACCGTAGCACTTCGCGCATACGCCGCGCCGCGATTCGCACGTCAGCACGCTGCGAATCCGGATGCGCTCCTGGCCCACTTCCGCCAGCCGCTTGCACGCATCCTCGTTGATCTCTTCGCCGCTGCGCACAATCATCTCGCCGTTCAGCGTGTCGGCCAGGGCGTTCACCGCCGTACGCCCCAGTATCCGGGACGTCAGCGTGACCAACTCCTCGTCGCCTTCGCTGATCGCCGATACCTCGATGCCGTTGACCGTGTTGCAGTCCTGCTCGTTGATGATCACGTCCTGCGCCACGTCCACCAGCTTCCGCGTCAGGTAACCGGCGTCGGCTGTCTTCAGCGCCGTATCCGCCAGACCCTTGCGCGCACCGTGCGTACTGATGAAGTACTCAAGCACGCTCAGCCCCTCGCGGAAGTTCGCCA
>CAZWQJ010000009.1:0-31640 GCA_964635825.1 uncultured Victivallales bacterium
ATGCGATCTGCTGTAGACATGAAGCCAACAGGATGATCCGCGTGGGTGGGCCAGTACGAGGGTCTGTCCAAGGACGTGGCAGATGCTCCGCATCAACTGCGCCTGTGCCATGCGGACGCGCAACTCGATCCGTACCTGGAGGCCAAGTCCTGGGTCAAGACCGACGGCCCTCGACGAACCGGCGCAACTCGGACTCGCTGATCCGCCAACTTCCTTTCCGTACTTCGACGGCCTTCAGAACACCATCGCGCACCGCGCGCCAGATCGTCGTGCGACTCAGCGTGGTCTCCTTCGCAGCCTCGCCCATGCGCAACAACCGCAGAGAGGGCCGTTCAGGTGGTGGGCGCCCAGCCAATGCCGCGGCCACTTCCGCGAGCCGGCTGTCATTGTCCGGCAACTGCGCCAGTGCCACCAGCAATTCGCTTTTGCTCATGGGGTAACCCTCCCGACGGCCCTTGTCCCCTGATCACTTCTTTTTGCCGGTTCCGAACCGGTTCGCCAGCTTCCCCTTGTGGCGAAGTTCTTTTGCCCAGGGATCGTCTGCGACATCGCTTCTTGGCTGTCCCTGCTGTGCTGGGATTGCCTTCTTCCCGTTAGTAGGCTTGCCCTTCAGTAACGGAACCAACAGGAGCATCAACACCAAGGCCAGTCCCAAGGCCTCGTATGGAATCAACAACGCCGACATGCGTCCTCCGTTGCCGGCCAGACCAATCCCCGTCAGAAGTCCAATACATGCACCAAGGATCGGGTTTCCGAAGCCCAAGGCGGC
The DNA here is from genome assembly GCA_964635825.1 of uncultured Victivallales bacterium. Classification (GTDB taxonomy): domain Bacteria; phylum Verrucomicrobiota; class Kiritimatiellia; order UBA8416; family JAIOPI01; genus CAZWQJ01. The sequence goes on from CAZWQJ010000009.1 coordinate 770, forward strand.
GCGCAAAACCCGAAAACTGACGATGGCGGTGATCATGCCCACGATGAGCGCCACACCCAGAGTCAGTTGGGACGGTGTTTCCATCGTCTTGTTCCTCTATCGCCGCCGCGCGATCTTTGTTCGGTCCATAAACTGCCGGAAGGATCCGCGCGCGGTCTGGCAGAGATACTCCACTACCTCGGTCACCCGGATCTTTTTTCTCGGATCCCGGTCAACCAACCGCAGATGAACCAGGCACACGGGCAACCCTGCAAGCAGAACCACGATGCCGAGAGGCACCGGGCCCAACAGGGTCAGCATTCCCAAACACGCCCACACGAAGCGCGTCGCCCGTCCTTTGGGCCACGGCACCCCGTTACTCGGCGGCCGGTTCTCCCAACCCAGCTCGATCAGATACACCCAAGTCAGCCCACAAAGCGCTCCGAAACAGATCATCGGAATGATCATAACGCCTTCACTCCTTTCCTTCCTTGCTCACTCGAACTTCCCGCACACCGCGCAATCCTTCCGGCGTTCGATTTTCAACGGCTGCGTCGGAACCATCCCGTTCGGATAGATGTCCCAGTAGTTCCACTGAATCGGCCGGCCCTTCATCAGAATCGAGTCGAGCGCGGTGAGGGCCAGACTGGCCGTTGCCAGTAGGATGTCGATCATCGCAGGCGTGCCGGGACACGGACGCCGTTTGTTCGATACGGCGTCTGGAAACAGGCACCCAAAACACGGTCCCGGCGGGCGTTGGACAAACACATAACCGTGCTCAGCCTGCGTTCCAATACCCACGAATATCACGGGGCACATCTTGTAGAAGTAGCGAGCTGCAAAGACGCGCACTTCATCGTTATCCGGCCCCACAATCGCGGCACTTGCCCGCGGCACGCCTCCGTGCCGCACAGCATCCTGGAACCATTCCGGGTAGGCGACCAGTTCAGTGGGCCAGGACGCATGCGGCAGGGCATTGCGCGCCGCACAGATGGCCTTGTTATGCCCCACATCCTGAGGGAAGAACCGCTGCCGCCCCAGGTTGCCCTGTTCGACAACATCCCCATCATACACATAGGCGTGCCCAACACCCTTGCGCACCGCGTTGTCCAGCAACGACGTCCCGATACCACCCGCACCGACGAAATAGACGAATGCGTTCTTCAGCCGCTCCTGCTCGAAGCCCGCCAGTTTCTCCTGACTGGCGGTTGCTGTCGGCTGCCCGTCCACCGCTGTGCTTATATGATAGCCCTTTGTGCTAAATCGAACCGATCTTATCGAACTTGTAGACATGGGACTGCTCATCGATCACCTCCATTCCTGCTCCGTACACCGAGACGTTGAATGCACGCTTGTAAGAGAAGAAGCGCACGTAGCCTTTGCGATTCACAATCGCACCGACCACCGGATAGTTGCCCGCCTCCATGGGATCTCGTTGCGGGAGATTCCCAAGGCGATCCTTGCCCTCCAGAAAGCCTTCGAGTACCTGACCGGCGGCAAGTCGCAGCCGGCAGCCGGCTTTGAGTGACTTAAACGTCGATTCGATGGGATGTGTTTGGTGGGGCAAGCGGATTCACCACTGGGCAGTGCCGCCCTGCGGCCGCAACCTTTATAAACCCCCGCCGCGTTGTCCTCCTGAAATGACAGCAACACAGAAACAAAACAGCACAACCAAGCTCGAACGGGCGGTCGGCGGAATCCAGCAGCGGCTCACTACGGTCGACACCCGCGTGCGAATGCTGGCGGAGAGCGTCGCGGAAATCGGCGACACCGTGGACGCCATCTACGACGCGGTGTCGTATCACCAGGATGCGTCACAGGGCCCCGATTACCTCAATGCCCTTGACTGAATCCAACGGGGTTCTGCGTGAGACCGGTAGGTATTTATAGCCCAGCATCTATGCGCCCGTATGGAAAAACACAGCATCCGGGATCTGGTCGCAGCGCTCCGGAGCCAGTACGGGAAGGTTCGGGCCTTGGCGGCATTTGCCGATTTGAAGCAGTCGGAGTGCCGACATGGAAACAGCCTCGATATGTGGGCATACCTGCAGGCGCAGGATGAGTATGCCGTCGAGGCCGCCATCCTGTTGGGGCATGCCGATATGCTGCAGGCAAGCGCTGCGGACCAGCATCATCCCCTGGCGCCGGAGACCATCAAACTCCTGGCGAACATCCGGCAACTGGCCCAGCGGCCGGCACCCTCACAGCACGACAACGTAAAGTAGCGCAGCCGAAAGGTTTATAAACCCCAGTGTCGTCAGTTCCGTATCACTGGAGAATGACAACATGGTCGATTACACCTTCACTACAACCCAAGGCTGGCGGGTCACCGAGTACCGCCCATTTAGCTTGAGCTACGCCGTCACCCACACACCCGGTCTGCATGCGTACTCGCATGATGAGGCCGCGCCGTATGCCGGCGCGCATCCCCGCACTCGCGGCACCACCAGCCTTCTCAGCAAACTCACCAACCAAAAAGTCGAGTTCGATGGCCGCTCCCTCGCCGTGCTCAAGCAGCTCGTGCAGGAGCGGGTAGCCCTGCGGGACCGAAACCGCAGTGACATCCTTGGAACCATCTCTGATCTGACCGGTTACATTGGCATCTGCTATCACGCGCGCACCCCCGAGAACATGAGTCGCCGACCGCAACTGGAACGTACCAAACTCGATCTGGAGCGCCAGCTCCGGGAGGAAGACCTCAACCTGTGGCGCGATCTGACGGAAATCAGGCGTGATCTCATCCTGGCCGGCAAGCAGTACGAGGCGACGCAACTCCGGGCCGAGCTCATTCCCTCCGGCTCCCTTCACGATGACAACCAAAGACAAGGCGACGCAGAGCGTCCAGGCGAAGTGCCGGGCATTGAGGCCCATTCTTGGCAGCCAGATCGATGATCTCTGGACTGCCTATCTCTTTCAGGATGAAGATGGGAAGCACGAGCTGGAGCAGCAGTTGGACCTGCTCGCCAACGCCAACCTGCACCTGGACGTCCAGGATACTTCCCCGGTGTTTCATCCGCCGACGGCGGAAGCGGCGATGGGGGACATCCCCCTGGGCTGGGTCCACTACAACGGCAAGGATGTTTGCCCATTCGGATTGCGACGCATGGAGCTTGCCCAGCACACCAGCCTGGTCGGCCGTACGGGCAGCGGCAAATCGAACGCGGCCCTGCTCCTGGCGGCAAATCTCGCCAGCGCCGGCATTCCCTGGCTGTGCCTGGACTGGAAACAGTCGTGGCGCCGGCTCCACAGTTTGCCCGAGTTTCGGGACCTTCGCGTGTACACCATCGGCCGCGACGTGGCCCCATTGCAGATCAACCCGCTCATTCCGCCCTCAGGGGTGGATCCGAAGAACTGGATCAAGTCCGTCGTCGAATGCATCATGCGGGCCTACTTCTGCGGTGAGGGCGTCGCGTTCCTCATCACCACCGTCCTGGATGATCTCTACCAGCGGCAGGGGGTCTATGACGGGACCGTCACGCGCTACCCGACGTTCCGGGATGTCCTGGTTCGACTGAAATCCACCCCGGCCGTTGGCAGGGTCAGCCTTTGGCTTTCTTCCGCCATCAGGGCCGTGCATTCGCTCTGCTTCGGCGCCATGGATACAATCGTCAATTCCGGCAACAACATCTCCATGGAGGAGTTGCTGAAAGGGCCCACCGTGCTGGAGCTCGAAGCCCTGGGCCACGCCGATAAACTCTTCGTTTCGGAGCTCCTCATGCTCGAAATCTACGTCCACCGGATGGTCCGCAATGAGCGCAACCAACTCAAACACGTTCTGATCATCGAGGAGGCGCACCACCTGCTCTCCCGGCTTGGCCAGCGGTCCGGCCAGCCCGCCGCCATCGTCGAGGTCATTTTTCGGGAGATTCGAGAACTCTCCGAGGGAATCGTTTTCCTGGACCAGATGCCGTCTGAGATCAGCCGCACGGCGCTCGCCAACACCTACACGACCATCGCCCTGAATCTGAAGGGCAAGCAGGATGTCTCCACCATCAGTGCAGCCATGCTGCTCCAGGACGATCAGCCCATGGCGCTCGGATCCATGGAGATCGGCAAAGCCATCGTCAAGCTGCAGGGCCGGGTGCGGGAACCCTTCATGATCCGAATCCCCGAGATGAAGATACCGGCGCAACTGGTGACGGATGAACACATACGTCTCGCCATGCAGCCACATATTCGGCCACCCGAACAACCCGCCGTCACGCCGCAACTCTCACTTTCCGATTCTGAACTCCTTCTCCTGGAGGATATCGCCCTGATGCCGGAGTCGGGTGTCGTTGCCCGGTACACGCGGCTCGGAGTGTCCGGTCGCCAAGGCGACAAAGCCAAGCGTGCCTTGATTGACCTCGGGCTTGTTGTGGAAGTCGAACGCCTGACGGCAAGGGGCAGGACCAAAATCATTCAGTTGTCGGAATCCGGCAAGACGTGTCTGGAAAAACAGCGGCAGCAGCCGGCGTCCGAATGAGCAGAGAGAGTGCACTGAACGCGTCAGGTCTGACGAATGGGCTCAGTGGGGTGCGCAGCCCCTCCTTCTTCTTTCTTTTCTTTATAAGCTTTGTGGTGTGAGTGGTGAGTGGTGACAGACAAAGGGCCCGCATCAGCACCGTCAATGGCACTCTGACGTGAACGGCGAACTCTCTCTGCATGGGCATCACTGGAAACGCGTCGTAAGAACGGCATCGAGTTCCTCTGGCGATACCAGCGGCTCAACCCGGTTCGTAAACGTGCGATCCACCTTGGCGGTGATCAGCATCACGACCCCAAGCGACGCCAGGTAGCCCAGCGTTGCGTAGAACTGCGTGTAACCATAGGGCTCTTCGTGGTAGGTGCGGCTAACGGTGGTGTATAGGGCATAGATGTTCTTCACCAGCTTGGTCGGTTCCACCATCGCCGACTTGACCATAAGCAGGGCCTTTTCGTTCAGGCTTCCGAGGACGTCAATCACGACGTCCTCCCGCGCCTTTTGGAAGCATTCCTGCACCGTCGCTGCCGACGTGGTGGCGCAGTAGAGAAGGGCCTTGATGGCGACCCGTACGTCACCGTTTGTGCTCTTGGTGGTCAGGGCCGCGATTTCCTCCAGCAGCCCTGGGGCGACCGCTTGCAGCCCGGTGCTGGCACGGTCACGCAGGATCTCCAGGAGTTCCGGGGCACAATAGTTACGGAAGAAGACCGTTTCCGGCTGGAGCGAGGATCGTGTCGATTCGTCGAGACTCCGCAGGAAGCGGGGGTTGTTGCTCAGCAGAACGAGGAAATACCGGTTGCGGCTCCGCGCGAGGAAATAGAGCACGTCTTTCCGGACATCCTTCTCGCCCAGTAGGTCGCTTTCGTCGAGTACGATGACGGTACCCGGCGGAATCTCCCGCTCGAACCGCTCGCAAAGCTCAGAGTAGGCGTAGCCCCGCGGTCGCAAGCGTAGAATGTGGGACAGAATCTTGAAGCTCGTGTTGTGGATGCGGCAGTTCACGCCATACACGCGAAGCTGGAGGGTGTCCTTGAGCGTGCTTTCGAGGTAGCGGAATGTCATCGTCTTCCCGCAGCCGCGCGGACCGATCACGACAAGGTGGCGGGGGATTCCGGTGTGGTGGTAGTGGACCAGGGCATCAATGATGTGCTTGGTTTCCGGACGGATGAAGGGTTTGTCGGGGATGTACGAGAAGTCAAAGACGCGAAAGTCGCGTACGCTTGACACCGCCTTCTCAGCGAGCTGGCGCGATTGCTCGATGTACATCCGCAAGTCTTCCTGTCCCATGTCCTGTTCGTACGCATTCACCTCACTGCAGGAAGAGCGCCGGCCTTTTTAAGCCTTCCGGTGGGAGGGTGGGGGACCCAATGCAGCTTCCGCCGGAACCGAAAGCTTTAAGAACCCCCGGCACCTCCACACTCGGAGGTGAACCAAATGAAAACCACAAAGGGAAGACCATGCAAATGCCCGTACTGTCACTCGACGAAAACGCGGGCAAAAGGCTTTCGCTATAACCGAAACGGTACCGTTCGGCGCCGCCAGTGCCGAGACTGTCAGCGTCGCTGGACAATCGGCCCCAGGCGTGTTCCGGACAAGTCCTGACGAGACCCGGAGTATGTTTGGCTTGGATTCAACAGCCGCGACGCCCAAGTCAGGCTGCCCGAGCCATCCGAATCAGATGTCCAGGCGTTTGTGGACCGGGTGGCGGGTGCGGGCATCGAGATCAGGGGCAAGGAACTGCGGGGGATCGAACTGCCGGGCGTGGTTCAGACGCAGCCATGATTGTGCCCGCGTACGGGCGGGTAGGCTGGACGCCGATGCGGTGGTATGATGGGCTTACTGAGCTGATTGCGTTTAGCGGACCACAGAGTCAGTGTCCGGTTGCCCGAACGGCTGCATGGCACTGGGCAAGGTCGTCGTCGATGGTGGGCAGTTCGGCGCGCACTTCCGGATGCTCTGCCAGCATTTCTTCAAGAAACACGAGCGCTCGCGCATCGTGAGGCACTTTCAGTGTGCCGGTGATGAATGCGCGGGCTGCATCGGCGTACCGGCCTCGCCCCTGGAGTGCCAGCGCAATGTTGCGGTTGGCGTTTGGCCGAGCGGGGTCAATATGTTGCGCCAGACAGCAGCAGCGTTCGCCCTCGACGAACTCGCCCAGCTGGTTGAGGGCGTAGCCCAGATTGCTGTGGGCGTAGTAGAAGACATCCGTGGCTTGCGACCTTGACACCTGGTCGCATAACCCCGCCTGCAACCTATACAATGCCGCAGGCCTGCCCGCGTCGCCGTTCCGGACCGACGTCGGGGGGGGTGACGATCATCACTCCGCGCGCTGGACGCGGTAGAAGCGGTTGGTGAAGGCGGGGGCGTTGGTGTCGGTGAAGTGAACGCTGCTGGAGGCGGCGGTGACGAGGCCGAGGGTGACCCAGTTGGTGGCGATGAGGTCTCGGGAGCCGATGATGCGGTAGACGTCACCGGATTGGGCGATCCAGTGCAGGGCGAAGCCGGCGGGGCCGGCGGGGGGCAGGCTGGTGACGAGCAGGACGCGGTTGGTGGTGCCAGGAGTGGGCGGGCTCATGGGATAGAGTGCCGCGGCGCCATCGGGCCAGCAGCCCTGGCTTTGGTCCGCGCCCATGGCGCCAAAGGTGACGGCATCCATGAGGGTATTGTCGGGCCGGAAAAGGCCGATGGATTCGCCGTTGCCGCTGAGTTTGAAGTTCACATGCAGGTCCTGGCCGGGGCCGTTCAGGGCGTGGTCTTCGTCGGCCCAGACGCGCAGAAAACCGCCGGGCGGCAGCACGAGCCCCCCAGGGATGGTGAACTTGTTGGTCTGGCTGAGATCGTCGGTGAGGAAGTAGCCGCCCAGATTCACGGCGACGGCGGAGGGGTTGAAGAGTTCGAACCAGTCGTCGTAGGTGAGGTCGGAGGGGTCGCGCACGGCCGTCTGGTTCACGGGCATCCATTCATTGATGACGACGACCAGGGGCAGGGAGAGGGGCGTATTGGCGGCGCCGGGAGTGGGGGTGTGGAAGACCTGGCGCGCGTGTGGGTTGCCTTCGGGGTAGGAGCCGTAGGAGAAGTCCGGGCCGAGCTGGTTGTAGTCCAGCGAATCCAGCACGAGGTGCTGGCCGAAATTCGAGAGCGCGAGAATGACCGAACCGGTGTCGCCGTTCAGCCTGAAGTTGGCGTGCAGGTTTAGCCCGGCGGTCTGGTTGGTCTGGCCGTCGGCCCATACGAGAATGCGGGCGCCGGCGTCGAGCACGATCCCCGTGGGGAAGGCCCAGCGTCCGGGATCGGCATACACGTTGCTCAATCGGATGTCGGCGAGATCAATGGCGTTGGAACCGGCATTGCAGAGCTCGATCCACGGATCGAACTCGCCAAATTCGTCCGCCCAAGCGGTGACATTGGATGCCATGACTTCGTTGATCCACAGGGGCGGAAGGTATGGCAGCAACGCGGCCACGGTGTTGGTGGAGCCGGGCGTGGCGATGGCGTCGGTTAGCGGGGAGGGGGGCGTCAGGCTGTGACTGTTGGAGATGCTGCTGGCGGTCAGGATCATGCCGAGGCCTGTCACGGCGGGGTTCTCGCGGTACCAGTAACTGAGCGTGAGCGGCATGCCGCTCATGCCCGACAGGGGCCGGTTCTGTGAAACGACATGGTTGGTCGGACTGCCGGCGCCGGAGGCCACGAGCGCCAGGCTGCCGGCGCCGCTATGCACGTTCGTGGTCGCGATAAAACTGTTGCTGTGGTTGCCGTAGGCCGTCCAAGGGCCGGTCAGCTGGGCTTCGAAGTCCCCGTTCTGCAGCAGGTTGGCGCCGGCTTCCGCCACTAGGCCTGTGACCAGCGTCAGTCGATCGAGCAGCACCTCGCCCGCGGATAGCGCATGGAGGTGCAGCCGTGCGGCGGCCAGGATGGTGGGGTGCGTCATGGCGACCACGCCGGTCACACTCTGAAACTTCCAGGTGGGGACCACGGCGGTGCTGATCGCGGCCCAGTTGCCTGGGTGGTTGTTGTCCTGAGTGAGATCGATCAACTGAAGCGATTGCCCGCCGCCGTTGGGCTCCGTGGGCCAGGGCAACTCATCGTCGTAGGTCACCTCGTTGATCACGGTCCACGCGTTGCTGCCCGCGGGCATGCACAGTTGCAGGGTCTCCCCGTCGTGATCCAGCCGCCCGCTGTAGACCCCGAGCACGGTCTCCACGTTGCCATAGGTGTGCTGGTAGGGCGTGCGGTCTTCCGCGATCACCCGGAACTGGCCCGGCTCGATGATCGCGCCCCGGTCGAAGGTGAAGTCCACCCCGTTCAGGCGCCATCCCCCGAGGTCGAAGGCCTGCAGCGGTGAGCGGTTGTAGATCTCCACGTACGCATCCCCCTCCTGTGGCGGATGGTACATGATCTCGCTGATCACGATCTGGCCCGCGGGCGAAACGGCGGGGCCCGTGTAGGTGAGGTTCAGCGCCCCGTTGCCGACCACGGCACCATGTTCGTCCAACGCGCTGAAGGCGAGAACGTTGGTGCCGGCAGCGAGCCCGACGCGCACCTGCCATGCCGTTTCGCCCGTCCACTTGACGACGGCTCGCTGTCCGTTGATCTGGATGGTGGTGACCGTGACCGGCGCCGTGCCGGCGACCGTGAACGGACTGGTGGCCGTTACGGCATTCGAAGCAGACAAGGCAAACGGGACGTTGTCCACCGCTGCCAGCGATTGGATGATGGAGGCCCGGCGTTGCGTAATCCAGGTGCTCATCGCGGCCGGGTCGGTGGCCGCGATGCCGTTGCCCAGAAAGACGTCGTACCAATCGTGGAGCCGCTTGTCGCTGACGGTCGGGTCCATGGGACCATAGGCCAGGTTGCGGGCCAGCCGCCAGTAGACGCGTCGGAATTCCGGCTTGGCGAACATGATCCCCGGCAGATAGCCCGGGTCTGGGAATAGCGAGTAGGAGGTTCGAAAGCTGGCGTCGGTATCGTTGACATGGAGTCGCGCCTGGCCGCGCGGGGGAACGTACGTATACAGGTTGTGCGGATAGCCGGCCGAGGTGTAGTGGTCGAAGTTGCCGCACATGCGGTTGATCAGCCAATAGCTGGCCCAGGTGCGGATGTCGGCCAGCGCGGAGACCCGCGCGACGTAGAGCTCGTCGCTGGGCGCCATCAGGGCATCGGCGACACGGTAGATGGCCGAGAAATCGTCGTTCGGCTGGGTTGTCAACTTCTTCCGCATGGTGTAGCGGTACTTGGCCTGCTTCTTGACGCCCCCCGTGGTGGTGAAGTTGCCGAAGGGCTCGTGCGGATACAGTTGTTCAAAGACGTGCGGATCGTCGTCGCCGTACCAGTCCTTGCACAGGGAGCGGGAGGGCGCGAGCGAATCGTAGCGGAACAGGGCGGACCCGTTGACGCTGACATGGACAAAGCGCAGGGCCATGGAGGCGATGTCGATCTGCCGCGTGATCCAGTAGGTGTGCGGTTCCTGCTGCAACGTGCCGTTGGCCCCTTGCAGGCTGATGAGGTCGATCGCCACCTCCGTGTCGCCGAGGAAACGCTCCGACCCCGGGAAATCTACCACATAGGCGGCGTTGCGGTAATCGGGAAAAATGCGCCAGTTGCCGCGATAGCGTACGTTGCCATTGTAGATCGTCCGATAGTCGTCGCACGTAAAGGTGCTGTCGACGGGCTCGTTGTTGAGTGTCGGTCGCGCGGTCCAGCGCGTGGCGTTGTCGGCCGTGACCCAGATCCGGTAGGCGCCGAAGAGGCTGGAGGGCAGGGTGTCGCCGAAGCGGACCAAGCCTTCGCGGGGCGGTGCACCGGTCGGGGCCGGACCGGGAAACCGGTTGGTGATGCCGGGGGAGGCTGCATCGGTGGCTTCCACGGCGAAGGCCGCGAGCCTGCCCGCTGCCAGCCCCGGCAGGATCGCCGTGTAGAGCCCGTCGCCATCGGCATCCGTCATGGCCAGAGTTTGCGCGGGGGTCGCATCGGTGTCGTTCCGCCAGCGGAGCAGAACGGCCGCGACTCCATCCGGATCGTGCACGCGGGCGGAGACGACGACCGGCTGGTTCGCCGCCGGGAGCACCGGTGCGTGTTGGACGCGGTCGATGGCGGGGCCGGCGTTGGCGAGCAAACGGCTGTTTGGCAGTCCTGGCGTGCCGAGGTTGTGCGGCACGTCGAGCGCCCCCACGGCTTCCAGCGCGTGCCCCTTGATCCCGATGACGATGTAGGGCCAGCCCGCGATCCAGCGGCCCTTGGCGCGGATCGTGAAGGTCTCGCCCGCCAGCGGAGGCGCGGACAGGACCGAGGAGAGGCGGTCGTAGGTGATTCGGTAGACGGAGATGGTGTAACGGCCCTGGCTGGTGGCGCGGACGTGAAGCGCGTTCCCGCCGCCGTAGCCGGCGCCGGCCGCCACGCTGGAGCGTTCGTGCGTGCCCCAGAGTTCCCAGCCGCCCAGGCCGCCTTCGAAGGTCGGATTCGTCACGCGGTTTCCGGTCTGTCCGTCCGGCATCACTTCGATATTGTCGAGGAGGCACTCCCCACGCTGCGGGCAGAACACCTGGAGTTCTTCCATCGTTCCGGCCTGGTTGTCGATCACGCCGGTGTGTTCGATGATCGTCCAGGGCGCCTTTTGCGTTTCGTCGCTGCCGGCCCAGTTCATCGCGCGGCGATTGTCGCTGCGCGGGTCGATCAGTTCCAGGCTGCTGCCGCCGCCATCGGTCCAGCGGCCCCAGTCTTCGCCGTCGCCATAGGTGACGTCGTTGACGACGTAGTAGTCCACGGGTGCGAGCGGGTCTTCGGGGCGCGCCAGCGCGAGGCGCTCGCCGCCGTCGGCCAGCCGGCCGTCGTAGTTTCCCAGCGCGTTGCCGGCGTGCAGTTGCGGGTAGCGCGCCAGCAGGTTGGTCACATTGCGCGCCACCACCAGGTGGCCATCGGCAGGGATCGTGGTGCCGGGCGGGAACGTGAAATCGATGCCCACGGTGAAGCGCCAGTTGCCCACGTCCACCGGGTTGGTCCCCCGGTTGTACAGTTCCACGTACTCGTCGTCGTCGCTGCCCGAGAGGGGCCGGAACATGATCTCGTTGATGACCACGTCTTCGGGGCGTAGGCCCGCGGCCAGGTTGGCCGTGCCGGGAGTCTGCGCCGCCAGCGCGTACCAGTCGGGCGCCCCGTCGGGGTAGCGGCCCACGGCGAGGCCACCGGGCTGCGGCGGGAAACGCACGGCGTCGATGACGCGCATCCCCCCTGGCGCCTTCAGGTAGATATCGTCGCCGTGGCTGCTCAGCGAGAAGCCGAGTTGCGTCTGCGTGAGGGCGAGGAGCCCGCGCGGCGGGAGCAACGTATTGGCGGGGAAGACAAACCGGTTCGAGGTTGGCATTTCCGTGAGGATGCAGCCGGCCAGGTTCACGCTCTGCGTGCCGGGGTTGTGGAGTTCGACGTAGTCGATGTCGGGCAAATCGGTGTGGGCCAGGAACTCGTTGACGACGACGGCGTCGAGCGCGGCGCTTGTCAGTGGATCGGCCGCGCCGGGCGAGCCGCCGGCGTCGCGGCTCGGACCCCAGGCGCGCACATCGCCCTCGCCGAAGTCCGGGCGCGCGAGCACCAGCGAATGCCCCGCGCCGTCCGCGGCGATGGGCCAGGGCATCTGGTCTTCGTATTCGACCTCCAGCAGCCGCGCGCCGGCCCGGTTGCGCAACCGCACGAGGCCCGAGTTGTTAGGCAGGTTGCCACTCCAGGGGCCGTAGACGCCGAGCCCGTAGGCCGTCTGCATCGCCGCCGGATCGGCCGCCACTACCATGAAACTGCGCGCGGGAATCACCGTGTTGGACGGGAACGTAAAGTCGACGTCGCCGGAGAGGCGATGGCCGCTGAGATCTTCGCTCACCGGGTGTGTGTTGAAGAGCTCGATGTACTCGAGCGTTTCGGTGCCGCCGGTCGCGCACGGGTGGTACATGATCTCGGAGATGATCAACGGCGTGCCGCGAGACGCGGGGCTCAGTTGCCGGGCTCGCGCCATGTAGGGGTTGACGGTTGTATAGTGCGCCGGCGCCGCGGGGCCCGGTGTCGGCAGGTACACGGGCGAAGGCCCGAACCCTTCATAGTGGCATTCGACATAGTATTCGACGACCTCGGCCGGGCCGGCGGGGATCGGCGAGACGGTGCCGTGGCTGTTGCCCACCGTGTTGGTCATGTTGATGGCCGTGAAGACCCCGGACGTTCCCGGTCGGTAGAAGGCGCGCAAGACCACATTCGAGGAATCGGGCAAGACGACGGCCGTGATCGAAACGTGGACCGGCGTGCTGGGTGAGGGGGCGGGCGGGCTGTGCGCCAGATCGCTCAGCAGGACGCCCGGCGGCGGCGTCAGTTCGATCTCGTCCAGCCCCAGAAACTGATTGTCGCCGTCGTCCCCCAGCTTCGCGATCCGAACGAAGGTTGCGTCGGTAAGGTCAAGGCTCACCTGATAGGCGGCCCAGGCGTCATTGGGAAAGTCGAAGACTTGGGCCGATGTCCAATCCAGCGCATTGCTGGAAAACTGAACCGCGAAAATCTGGTTGGCGGGGGTCGCCGCGTCGTTGTTGCGGCGCGCCTGGAATTGGATCTGGGCGACGCCGTGCGCCATGAGCGGCGAACGGATCCAGGTGTTGCTGGTGGCGTCGTAGTCGTGGAGCCAGGCGGACAGGGCTCCGAGGGTGGGGCCATGCCCGCCGCGGACACCGCGCACCTGCCCATCGGAAAGCACCCAGCCGTCATGCGTGTAGTTGCTCCAGACGCTGCCCGACTCCGGCCATGTCTCGAAGTCCTGCCGCACGATTTGCCCGTGACAACACCCGATGCCGGCAAAGAGGACGGCGAGCACGAACAGGGCGCGTCCCCGTGGGCCGGGATCCAGGCGTGGGATTGATGGTGTGATGGCCGTTGGCATGAAAGGCTGCCGTTCGCATTCGAAACGCTATTAAGATACAGTATGGGGCATTAAATGGGTCCCTGCAAGCCTACTCGCTTGGCGCGAATGGCCGCGAGGCATGCACGCGCGGAGAGGAAGCGTCGCCTGCAGAAGGCACCACGACGAAGGCACGACCGGTTGACGGCTGCAACTCCGGATGATATGTGTGTTTGTTACATATGAGAACAGATACGAACAAATCCCCGGTGGCGGCGGTCCGTTCCCCGTTTGTCCCGGTGGCGCAGTCGCTGATGGGCCTGTTGGGGCGCGCGCCGTTGGCGGCCGTTTGCGCGGCCAGGGCGTTTCTCAGCGGGGAACGCGAGGTCGACTTGCTGTCCGCGGCAGAGGCCGAGACGGAGTTTTATCCGGAGCCGTTGCGGGCGCGGTTGGCGGGCCTGTTGGATCGGGTCGGGACCCCGGTGAGCCAGTCGCCCCTGAGGGATTCCACGCGCGGGGCCGGTTCCGCGGCCTTCTGTGCGGCCACCCGGACCGCCGCCGCGCCACTCAGCGCGTGCGGGTACTACCGCATTGGGGAAGACGGGCGCTTGTATCTGGTCACCAAGAGCGAGCATTACCACACGCCCCTGGGGCATGGGTTTCCGGGCTATGGCCTGGTTGATCGGGCGCGGGCGCTTGGGATTCCGAACGCGACGCACAATAACACGCGGGGATTCATCACGCGGCGTCTGGAGGAGGAACTGGTCCGCACGGCGAATGGGTTGGCGCGGGATGATGACGCCGGGCTGGCCGCGGTGCTGGCGCGCCGGGAGGATCTGCGGGTGCTGAACCGGGTGCTCAATCTCGAAACCGGCAGCCTGGCTGTAGAAGCCGCGCTGAAGCTGGTTCTGGCGCGATTCTACCGCCTGGAACCGGGCCTGCCGCAACCCCGCTACCAGGGCCGCCGACCGGTCATCCTCGTGGTGGGCAACGATGATGGCGGCTTGCAGGCGAACTATCACGGCACGACGATGGTCGCGCAGATGCTGCGCGGCATGTGGCCGGATCTGCAGGCCACGCTCGCCGCGGCCGGCGCCTGGACAGTGGTGCCGATCCGGCCCAACCGCATCGAGGATATCGAGCGCGCCTTCGACGATTATGAGCGCGGGGAGTGGAAGATCGCCGGGTTCTTCCATGAAATCATCATGATGAATTACGGCGGGCGCCGGCTGACCCCGGAATTCCTCAAGCATGCCCATGCGCGCTGCGCGGCACATGACGTCCCCACCGTGGTGGACGAAATCCAGTCCTGCCTGTGGGCACCGCGGCTCTATCTGTTCCGTGAGTATGGGCTGCAGCCGTCGTGCGTGGCGATCGGCAAGGGGTTTCCCGGCGGCGAGTATCCGGCCTCGCGCATTCTGTTCAGCGCGGCGCTCGACGTCATGCCCCAGTTTGGCGCGCTGGTGACGAATGGGCAGGAGGAACTCGCCTCGCTGGCGTATCTCGTGACCATGGGGTGGGCGCAGGCGAATGCGGCCGTGACGGCGGCGCTTGGGGCCTACTACGAGGCGCAGATCCACGCGCTCGGGGCTGAATTCCCAAGCATGATTTCGGGAGTGGACGGCTGGCGGCACCTGACCACGATCCGGTTTACGGGTTTGGATGCGGCGACGGCGTTTGCCGTCGCGCTAAACCAGCGTGGCTTGGATATCAGCGCGCAAACCTACAAAACGGACGCGCCGCCGGTGGTGCTTACCAAGCTTCCGCTAATTGCGGACCGTGCCGTGATCGATTTCGTGGTGGGCGCAATGCGCCATACACTCCAAGCAATGAGGTGACGACGTGCGCATTGGCATTCCGAAAGAGATCAAGATCAAGGAGTCCCGGGTGGCGTGCACGCCCGGCGGGGCGAGGGAGTTGGTGCGGCGTGGCCACGTGGTGCTGGTGGAGCAAAGCGCGGGGGCGGGATGCGGCTATGGTGACGACCGGTATGTGGCGGCGGGCGCGCACATTGTTCCCGGCGCGGATGCGGCCTGGTCGGCCGAGATGGTGCTGAAGGTCAAGGAGCCACTGCCCGAAGAGTACGGCTACCTGCGAGGAGATCTGACCCTGTTCACGTACCTGCACCTTGCCGCGGCGCCGGAATTGACCCAGGCCCTGATGGCCAGCGGGACGACGGGCATTGCCTATGAAACGGTTGAGGTTCGCCGCCGCCTTCCTCTGCTCGAGCCCATGAGCGAGATCGCCGGGCGGATGAGCGCAGTTGTGGGGGCACACTACCTAAGTCGCACGCAGGGCGGCAAAGGCGTTCTGCTCGGCGGTGTTCCCGGGGTGTTGCCGGGGCATGTGCTCGTGCTCGGTGGCGGAACCGCGGGCGTGAATGCTGGGCGCATGGCCGCGGGGCTGGGCGCGCGTCTGACGATTCTCGAGGTGGACCTGGAGAAGATGCGTTTCCTTGATCAGACGATGCCGCGGTCGGTGTGCACGCTCTACAGCAACGAGCAGAACTTGCTGGACATGCTGCCGAGCGTGGATTTGCTGATCGGCGCGGTGCTCCTGCCGGGCGCAAAGGCGCCGAAGTTGCTGCGCCGCGACATGCTGCGGGTCATGCAGCCCGGTTCCGTCCTTGTCGATATCGCCATTGACCAGGGGGGGTGCGCGGAGACCTCCCGCCCGACGACGCACGACAGCCCCACCTACGTTGAAGAAGGGGTGCTCCACTATTGCGTGGCGAACATGCCCGGGGCCTACGCGCGGACGGCCACCCAGGCGTTGACCAATGCCACTCTGCCCTATGCGCTTAAGCTTGCCGATCTCGGATATGAAGCCGCTATGCGGTGCACCCCCGAACTGTGCAAGGGACTCAACACCTGGCGAGGCGACGTGACCTGCCAGGCCGTGGCCGACGCGCTCGGCCGTCCCTGCTCGCCGAACCCGTTCGTGGAAAACACATGAGCCACATTCGCACCTCGCTGCGCCTTCGGAAAATCCTGGCGCTGCTGGCCAGCCACGAAGAGGTCAGCGTCACCAGCCTGGCCGCGCGATTTCGCGTCACGACCATGACGATTCGGCGCGACTTGGAATCCCTGGAGCGGGACGGTCGGATCACCCGCACGCACGGTGGCGCCCTGCTGGCGGCACCCACGATGGCGGCCTTCGCCTTCCAGGAACGCCGGCAAGTGCGCATGGCCGAGAAGGCGGCGATCGGTCGCGCGGCGGTGCGCGAGGTGCAGCCTGGCATGACGTTGATCCTGGATACCGGAACCACCACCTTGGAAGTGGCGCGCCTCCTGGGCGGGATACCGCGGCTCAAGGTGCTCACGAACTCCCTGGCGATCGCTTCGGCCTTGCTGGCGCACGGCGACCTCGAACTGGTGCTGTTGGGCGGCACCGTCAGTGCGCGCAGTCCGGATCTTTCCGGCCCGCTGACCGAGGACAATCTTGCGGCGTTCCGTGCGGACCTGGCCATCGTCGGGGCCGATGCCTTGGATGCGCGCGGGCTGTACACCAGCGGCCAGCCGATTGCGCGTGTCTCACGGGCGATGCTCGCGAACGCGGCGCGCACGCTGCTGGTGGCGGATAGCAGCAAGTTCGGCAAGACCGCTTTTGCGCGGATTGCCAATTGGAGCGACATCGATTTGCTCGTAACGGACGCGGGCCTGCCCCGTGCCGTGCGGCGCTGGGTCGGGAAGATCGTCACGTACTCGGCGGTGGGAGCAGACGCGTGAAGCCGGAACTCCCAGCATGCGGGTCCCCTGGTGGGTGTTTGATCGGGCTCGATCTTGGCACCAGCGCCATCAAGGGCGTCCTGACGGATACGCGGGGTGCGGTGCTGGCCGAGGCCAGCGTAGAGGTGCGCGTGGAGCAGCCCCGCGCCGGCTGGGTGGAGGTCGCCCCCGAGCCGCATTACGACAAGGTCTGCGGCTTGCTGCGGGAGTTAGCCGCTGCCGCGCCGGGCGAGGTTCTGGCGCTGGCCATGGCGGCCGCCTCCGGCAACACCCTGCTTACCGATGGCGCGGGCGTCCCCCTGATCCACATCATTAACTGGATGGACCAGCGTGCACAGCAGGACCCGCCGGCTTGGCTGGTGGGCCTCGGTTCCGCCCACGTCGCGCAGATCACCGGGTGGCCTTGCGTCGACAGCTTTCCGCTGGCGCACCTGGCGTGGCTGCGGGCGCACAAGGCGCGTCGGTACCAGCGTGCCGCGCACGTCGGCATGGACACCGACTGGCTGCTGCACCGGTTGACCGGGCATTGGATGATGGATACCTCGACGGCCACAACCTTTCATCTGGTGGATCAGGTTTCCGGCACGTACCACGAGCCGTTTCTGAGGTTGCTGGAGCTGCCGGAGGCAAAGCTGTCGGCATTGCGGCCAAGCGGCACCGCGGTGGGGCCGCTGACGGCGCGGGCGCAACGGGATACGGGGCTTTTCGACGGTACGACCGTGGTTACGGGCTGCTTTGACCATCCGGCGGCCGCGCGTGCCGCGGGCGTGTCGCAGCCGGGGCAGCTCCTGCTTTCCTGCGGCACCTCCTGGGTCGGCTTTACGCCATGCCTGGACCGACGGCAAGTGCTGGCTTCCGGGATGCTCTGTGATCCGTTTCTCACCGCGCACGGCGGGCCGTGGGGCGGCATGTTCGCCCTGACGTCCATCGGCCGGACGATCGACTGGTATCTGGAGCATGTCATCGCACCGGGCGAACCGGATCGCACGCGCATCTTCAACGAAGCGGCGGCGCAGGCCCGCCCCGGCGCCGACGGGCTGACCATTGATCTGCGTGCAGCACCCGGGCCCGTGGCGGGCAGCCGCGCCAACATCAGCCGCGCCGTGATGGAGGGCGCGGCGCGGCTCCTGAACGAGAAGATCCTCGCGCTGCGCGACCGCGGCTTTCAATACGACAAGGCGGTGATGGTCGGCGGTCCCGCCAACAGTCCGATCTGGCCGACCATCGTACAGGAACTCACCGGGATCTCGATCACCACGGGCGGACGGTCGGCCGGCGCACGTGGCGCCGCGGTGCTGGCCGGCATCGGGTGCGGCGTGTACCGGGATGGACGGGAAGGCTGGGACTTAACAGGAGGGACATATGATGGTTGATATCACGGAAGCGGATCGTCACGTCTACGAACGCGAATTGAAGGAGTTTCTCCCCGGGCGGATTTTCGACGCGCATGTCCACGTGCTGGATCGCACGTGCCTGCGGCCCGGCTACCAGTGCCCGCCGCGCAATATCATGGCGAAGTTTGGTGGCGTCTTCACGCTGGAGCAGTGCCATGCGTGGGCGCGCGCGATCCTGCCGGAGCAGGAGTACCACCTGAACAGTTTCGGCATGCCTTCCTTCGACTCCGACCTGGATGCGTCGGCGGTCTACTCTGGGCGCATCGCGGACAACCGGCGCTCGTTTGCCATGGCCCTTGTGGCGCCGCGCGACTCGCGCGAGGCCGTCATTCGTCGCGTGGAGGAGAACCGACTGATCGGCTACAAGCCGTACCTCGAGTTCGTCGAGGGCAAGCGCAAGGCGGACATTACGATCCACGACATGCTGCCCGCGCCGCAGATGGAGGCGGCGGACGAGCGCGGGCTGGCGATCATGCTGCACATCCCCCGCCCGGAACGCTTGCCCGATCCGGTCAACCAGACGCAGATGGTGGAAATCTGCCGGGGCTACCCGCAGACTAAAATCATCTTCGCTCACATCGGACGCGCCTATTATCTCCGGAACGTGATCGGCATGCTGGACGGGATTGCGGCCTGTCCGAACGCGTATATCGACACGTCCATGGTCAACCACGAGGGGGTGCTCGAGTACGCCTTGCGGAACTTCCCGCGTGACCGGATTCTATTCGGGTCCGATGCGCCGGTCGCGTGCCTGCATGGGAAGTCCGTGGAAATCAACAACCAGTATGCCTATCTGATGGCTGAGGACTACGAGATCGGCACCTCGATCTACGATGCCCGCCAGGCCGTGAACTTCACCACGTTCTTTCATGAACAGTTGCGCGGCATCAAGCTGGCGGCGGAGCGCGCCGGGTTGTCGCGCGCGGAGATTGAGGACCTCTTCTTCAACAATGCTCAGCGGTTGTTCTCCGCGGTGGCCGAGCGGAATTACGGAAAGGGTTCCTGAATGCATGCGTTGCCTCGTCCCCACGTCGGCCTGCTGCCGTTCTACCTGAAGCTCTACGATGATCTGGTGCCGCAATGTCGCGCCGGGTTTGACGGCTTCATCGCCCGCGTGGCCGCTGGGCTTGAGGTGCGCGGGCTGGCGGTGCGGACCGCGCCGGTCTGTCGCGTGGCCGGTGAATTCTCGGCTGCTATCGGCCAATTCGGGGCCGCCGGGGTGGATTGCATCGTCACGGTGCACCTCGCCTATTCGCCCTCGCTGGAAGCGATCGACGCCTGCCTGAAGACGACGCTCCCCATCGTCATTCTCGACACCACGATGGATGCCGACTTCGGGCTGGGCGCGCATGCCGACCGCATCATGTACAACCACGGCGTGCATGGGGTGATGGATTTCGCCTCGATGTTGCGCCGCCGCAAGCGTCCGTTCGAAATCGTCGCTGGCCACGACTCTGAGCCGGCGCTGCTGGACCGGGCGGCGGATCTGGTGCGCGCCGCCGCCGGGGCGAAGTCGCTGCGCGGCAGCCGGATCCTGCGCGTCGGCGAAGCCTTTGCCGGCATGGGCGACTTCGCCGTGGCCGAGGACGTGCTGGCTGGCAAGCTGGGCATCCACGTCCAGCAGATCGGGCTCGAAACGCTCGACGCCGCCATTGTGGAAGTGACGGACGCGGCGGTGGCGCGCGAAGTCGCGGAGGATGGCCTGCGCTATGCCTGCGAGCTTCCGGCCGAGGTCCATGCGCGCTCCGTGCGCGTGGGGCTGGGGCTGCGCCGCCTTCTGGACGAGGGCGGCTACCGCGGGCTCAGCGTGAACTTTCAGGCCTTCAACCGTGGCGACCGGCCGGCCAACACCATGCCGTTCTTCGAGATCTCCAAGGCCATGGGGCGCGAGCTCGGTTACGCCGGGGAAGGCGATGTGCTCACCGCCGCGCTGGTCGGCGCCCTGGCTCGCGCATTCGGCGCCGTCACCTTCACCGAGGTTTTCTGCGCCGACTGGGCCGGGAACAGCCTGTTTCTCTCGCACATGGGCGAGATCAGCCCGTCGGTGGCGGGAGACCGGCCGCGCGTATTTTCCAAGCCGCTGTTCAGCGGGGGGTCGCTGGATACGGCCATCCTGACATGTGCGGTGAAGCCCGGTCCGGCGGTGCTCGTGAACCTGGCCCCGGGCCCGGACGACACGTTTTCGCTGATCGTCGCCCCCGTCGAGGTGCTGGCCGAAGACGCGTCCCTGAATCCGGCGATGCGCGATGTCGTGCGCGCCTGGGTGCGTCCGCGGGGCAACGTGGCCGCATATCTGGAAGCCTATTCGCGCGCCGGTGGCACGCATCACAGCGCGCTTGTGCTTGGCGATCGCGCCGAGGCGGTGGCGGCCTTCGGACGCCAGAGCGGACTGGCGGTCGTGCGCCTGGATGGCTGATGACGGGAGCCCAGCCCGTTGCGAACGTCGGGTTAGTCGCGGCGCGTCGGCCCGTCGAATACACGGCGACTGGCGCCCTGCATCACCCGGGCAATCGCCAGCCAGGCGGCGGTCTCGGCCGAAACCGTGGCGTGGATGGGCCACCACTCGATCCGGACGCGACTGCGGAAAACCTCCGGCAACTGCGCGCGCCAAGCCTGCTCCAGGTGCCGCTGAAACCCCGTGTTCGCCGCGGGCGAACCGGCGATCACGAGCCGCTGCGGCCGGATGAAGATGGTTGCGTTCGCGAGGGCTTGCGCTGTCAGCGCGAGAATCCGGCGCGCGGCGGGACTCGGCCGGCCAGCCGCCAGCGCATCCGCCAGCGGGCCGGTGCCGCCCGCGGCACGCAGGAAGGCCGCGCTGAACACGCGCTCCACACAGCCGATGCCGCCGCAGTAGCAGCGCGGGGTGGCAACCCCCAACCGCATATGTCCGAGTTCATTGCCGCCCAGCACGCAACCGCGGTTGGGGTGGCCGTGGACCAGCAGGGACGCGCCCACGGCCCCATCCTCCAGTGTCACCACCAGCACGTCTTCGGCCGCGGCTTCGGCGTGGTCCATCAGCCAGCGGGCGCTCAGGGCATGCTCTTCCGTATTGAGGACCACGGGCGTGTCGCCCGCCCGCCGCAGCGCCGGCCCGAGACGGACCTGGTGTCCCGGTGCCGCCGAACTGAACAAGATGCGCATCTCGTCCGGGTCCACCAAGCCGGTCACGCTCACGCCGATGGCCACCGGCTCGGCGCGCAGGAGCCCGTCCAGGAGACTGCTGACAGCGCGAGCGAGCGCCGCCGGACGCGTCACGGCCAGCCGGTTCACGGCGGTGAGCGGGTGGCCTCGCAGGTTCAGCGAAATCGCTTCCACGGCGCCGGCGCCCACGGCCAGCCCGCCAACGCAGGTGCGGCTGACGTCGATCTCCAGCGGGATGCGTGGTCGGCCGCGCCCGACGGGCGGCGCGGCGGGTCCCTCGCGCAGGTAGCCGTCCCGAATCAGCGCGCTCACCACTCGCGCGACGGTGTTCGGGTGCAGTCCCGTGGCTGGCTTCAACGTGCGGCGCGACAGACCTGGCGACCGCCAAAGCGCGCCCAGAATGCGCAGGGATGCCTGACTTTCCATGTCGACGACTCTGCCACAGGCACACTCCTGCACGCACGCATAAAGTCGCGATCCCATCGGGAGTTGACGGCGGGCGCCGATCCCAGTTACTATGACACCCTCATGGTGTTTATTATCAAACGGGACCGCGCAATGCCGTGAGCGTCATAACGTAACGCTATTCAAGCTTGGAGAACCGGCATGTCAACTCCCGTCAAGGTCGGCGTCATCGGAATCGGCTTCATGGGCTCGACCCACTTTCGCATCCACCAGGCACACCCGCTGGCGCAAGTCGTCGCGATCGCCGACCCCGACGCGCAGAAGGTGAGGGGCAACTGGTCGGCGATCAAGGTGAATATCGGCGCGGTCGACAACGCGGTTCCGGTGGACCTGACGGGGGTCGCGGCGTACCGCGACCCGCTGGCGCTCATTCACGACCCGGCGGTTGAGCTGGTGGACATTTGCGCCCCCACGTTCCTTCATCGGGAACTGGTCTTGGCCGCGCTGGCCGCCGGCAAACATGTCTTGTGCGAGAAGCCCATCGCGCGCACGACCGCCGAGGGCCGCGAGATTCTGGCCGCGGCCAGGCGCGCCAAGGGGCGCTTGATGATCGGCATGTGCATCCGGTTCTGGCCGGAATACCGCTACGCCCGCGAGCTGTTTCGCTCGGGCAAGCTTGGCCGGGTGAAATACGCGTGTTTCAAGCGGGTCAGTCCCGACATCTCCGGCAACGGCTGGAAGGACTGGTTCATGAAGTCCGACTTGAGCGGCGGGGCGCTGCTCGACCTGCACCTGCATGATGTGGACTTCGTGCGTCACTGTTTCGGCCGTCCGAAAGCGGTCAGTGCCTTCGGACTCAAGGGATTCCGCTCCGACAAGGGTTACGACCAGGTGGTCAGCCGCTTTGACTTTGGCGACGGGTCACTCATCGTCACCGAGGGCGGTTGGGCGCCGGCCAAGGGCACGCCGTTTGAAATGAGCTTCCTGATGGTTGGCGAGAAGGGCACGGTGCGCTATGCGGCCGATGGCCTGCAGGTGAACTGGGAGGATGGGCGCAGCGAACGGCCGTCCGTGGGTGACCCCGCGTTGCCAACCGGCTGGCACCAGGAGATCGATTACTACCTGCGCTGCCTCACCGCGGGCAAACCGCCCACCGACTTCATGACCATTGCCGACGTCGTTGATGGGATTGTGATGATCGAGGCGGAGGAGCGTTCGATTGGTGCCAAGGCCGCCGTTACGCTCAAGTTCAAATGAGGAGTGGCGACATGAGTTACTACAAGGCGATCAATTACTGGGTGCTGGGCGGTTTTGACGGGTCCAAGTCCGCCACGGCGGCCATCGACGATGTCAAGACGCTCGGACTCGACGGGCTGGAGCTGACTTACGGCGACTGCCTCAAGCCGGGCCTCTCGAGCGCGGAGTGTCTGAGCATCGTGAGGCACGCGGCCCGGCAGCGTGTCGGGCTGCGGACCCTGGCCAGCGGCCATTACTGGACCTGCTCGCTTTCCTCGCCGGATCCGAAGGAGCGCCAGCAGGCGGTGGAGTTCAGCAAGCAGTACCTCAAGACGGCCGCCGCACTCGGCGTGGAAACGGTGCTCATCGTCCCCGGGGCCGTCGATGTCGCCTGGGATCCGTCGCGCCCCGTCGTGCCGTACGACCTGGTCTGGAAGCACTCCGTCGCCTCCATTCGCAAGCTGGTCAAGCTGGCCGAACGGTTGAAGGTCAACCTGGCCCTCGAGAACGTGTGGAACAAGTTTCTGTTGTCGCCGATGGAATGGAAATTCTATCTGCAGCAGTTCGATTCGCCGCGGGTGGGCATCTACCTCGACACCGGCAACATGGCCATCAACGGGTACGCCGAGCACTGGTTCGGCATCCTTGGCAAGCGGGTCAAGGCGGTGCACGTGAAGAACTTCAAGCGCAACGACGACGCGGGTGGGGGACTGCACGGGTTCGGCGAGGATCTCGCTGTCGGCGACGTGAACTTCCCGGCCATCAAGCAAGCGATGGTCGCCGCCCGCTACCGGGGCCCGCTGACCGCCGAGATGATCCCCTTCTCGCGGTTGCCCCACCTGAACATCCCCGACATGACACTGGCCCGAAAGACCGCCAAGATACTCAAGCAACTCTTTTGAGGCGGGCCCGCCGGGCGCCCCCAACGCGGCGTCCGGCGCCTCCGGACCATGGAACCCAACATCAGGAGGCTGACGCATGCAGTTGCACGGGGTTGACATCGCCATCATTGCGGTCTTCTTTGTCGTGTCCCTGGCGATCGGGGTTCTCGTAACGCGGCGCGCGGGGAAGAGCGCTTCGGAGTTCTTTCTCGCCGGTCGGAACATGCCCTGGTGGCTGCTGGGCATCTCCATGGTGGCCACGACCTTCTCGACCGACACGCCCAACCTGGTAACCGATATCGTCCGTCAAAACGGAGTCAGCGGCAACTGGGTCTGGTGGGCGTTCCTGCTGACGGGGATGCTCACGGTGTTCGTTTACGCCAAGCTGTGGCGGCGGTCCAACGTCGTAACGGACGTCGAGTTTTACGAGCTCCGCTACTCCGGCCGGCCGGCCCGGTTTCTCAGGGCGTTTCGGGCTTTGTATCTCGGCGTCTTCTTCAATGTCGTCATCATGGCGTCGGTAACCCTGGCGGCCATCAAGATCGGGCAGGTCATGCTGGGGCTTACCCCGCTGCAAACGGTCATGATCGCGGCGGTCATCACCGTGATCTACTCCATGCTTGGAGGGCTAGCGGGCGTACTGATCACCGACTGCTTCCAGTTTGGCGTCGCGATGTTCGGCTCGATCATGGCGGCAAGAGTCGCGCTGTCCCAACCCGAGGTCGGCGGGTTGGCGGGCTTGCTCTCCCACAGCGCCGTTGTGGGCAAACTGAGCCTGTTGCCGGATTTTTCCAAGCCCGAGTTGGCGCTGACGATCTTCATCATCCCGCTGGCGGTGCAGTGGTGGAGTGTGTGGTATCCAGGTTCCGAACCGGGCGGCGGCGGCTACATGGTGCAGCGAATGCTGGCGGCCAAGAATGAGAACCATGCCCTGGGGGCAACCCTGCTTTTCAACATCGCCCACTACGCGTTACGTCCCTGGCCGTGGATCATCGTGGCCCTGTGTTCGCTGATTGTATACCCCGATCTGGACTCGCTGCGCACGGCATTCCCCGCGGTGTCCGAGAGCATCCTCAAGGACGACATGGCGTATCCGGCGATGATGACGCTGCTGCCGGCCGGGATGCTTGGGCTCGTCCTGGCTTCGCTGATCGCGGCTTACATGTCCACCATCTCCACCCACCTCAACTGGGGCTCTTCCTACATCGTCAACGACTTCTATAAGCGCTTTGTAAAGCCGGCCGCTTCCGAGCGGGAGCTGGTTCTTATCGGCAGGATTTCAACCGCCGTCCTGATGGTGTTGGCGTGCCTGCTGGCGCCTTACCTGCAGCACGCATCCAAGGCGTTCCAGATGATGCTCCAAATCGGCGCCGGGACGGGGCTGCTCTATATCCTGAGGTGGTTCTGGTGGCGGATCAACGCGACGTGCGAGATCGTGGCCATGGTCTCCTCGTTGCTGCTCGCTATCTATCTGGAGCTCATCCATCCGGCCACATCGCTGCCGGCCATTCCCGCCGGAGGCAATCTGGTCATCGGGGTGGCGCTGACAACCGCCGCGTGGCTGCTGACCGCCCTTGTGACCAGGCCGACAGACGAGCGCGTGCTGATCAGCTTCTATCGAACGATCAACCCCGGCGGTCCCGGCTGGAAGCAAGTCCGGGGCAAGATCAAGCAGCAGGACCCCGCTTTCAACACAGAGCAGGTGTGGAGCGTGCCGATGGGAATCGTGTGCATGTTCCTGGGCTGCGTCATGGTCTACGGGGCCTTGTTTGCCACCGGCTATTGGATCTACGGCCAGGTGGCGCTGGCCACGCTGCTGTCGGTGATCACCGTCGCCGCGGCTGCCGGACTGCTGGGGTGCTGGGCCAAACTTCGCCGCGTCGGCAAAAAAATGCCGTAACAGCGGGGTAGAGAATCATGCAGACCAAGGCGACCTACTGGCGTCAACTGGTCCTGTTGGCCGTGCTCGCGCAGGCCGGGTTTGCCGCGGCCGCGCCGCCGGCGCCGTTCCCCTATGTGTGGGGCACGGCCTATCACGTTCTGCCGGGGACGCACACCGACGAATCGGGCTATTTCTCGCTGTGCGAGGGTCTGGACGGCAAGGTCTATATCGGCACCGCCGCGTACGGCAAGAACGCCTATCTGGTGGAGTTCGACCCGGTGAGCGAACAGCAGCGCATCGTCGTCGATACCCACCAGGTCTGCGGGTTGAGCGCCACGGGCTACGCGGCGCAGGCGAAGATCCACACCCGCAATTTCGTCGGCCCTTCCGGGATAATCTATGTCGGCTCGAAACAGGGCTATAGACTTGGGGATGACGATACGGCCGATTACCCCGGCGGCTACGCGATGACCTATGATCCACGCCGCATGCGGGCGGAGAACCTGGGGATGCCGTACCCGACCGAGGGGGTCATTGACGTGGTCGCCGATGAAGGGCGTGGCCTGCTCTACATCGTCACCTGCGAGACGCAGCACTGGATGCGCTACACGCTACGGGAGAAGACCTACCGCGAGCTAGGCCCGTTACTGGCTTCCTATGCCACCACCCTGGTTGACGCCAGGGGCCGTGCGCATGCCATCACGAAAGATCTGGAATTGGCGACCTATGACCCGGCGGCGGACACGGTGCGAGTGCGGCCGATCCTGCTGGGCAGCGAGAAATGGGATCCACAAACCAGCAACCGCGTTCCCATCTGGTCGCTGGCGGCCGACGGGCGCACGGCTTACCTGATCATGGTCAGCGATCCCACCCTGTTGCGCTTCGATTTGCTGGACGACGCGGAGCAGGTCCACCCGGTCAGCCTCGGCCGCATGATCGAGGGCAAAGAGCCGGATTCACGTTCCGGTCTGGCCTTCGCTCCGGATGGCCGCCTGTACGCCGTCATCGGCGTGCAGAACGAAACCGGCTTTGGCGGGGGCGGTCTCCAGCACCTGGTGTGCTACGATCCGAAAACCGACCGGCACCAGGACCTTGGCGTGCTGGCGGTTCGCAATCCGGATTTCTTCGCCTGGAAAGACCGGGATGGCAAGGCGGCGCCATGGTCGCACGGCTTTCAGACGCTGCCGGATGGCACCCTGACCCCGGTGTTCAGCTTCACCGCCCATGGTTTGATTGTGGCCCAGGACGGCACGCTCTATGTCACCACGCTCTATCCGTTCACCTTGCTGCGCATCGGGCAGTTCGCCACGGATCCGGAACCCAGCACCCCGGCGACGGACTACGTCGATTTCGTGCTACGGCAGTGCGATGCCATCGCGGGGCAACTGCCGGCGATCACCGCGGCCGCCGAAACGGTCGCGGCACGTTATGCCGCCGGCGGTGCGTTTGTCATCCCGTGGAACGGCCATTCGTTGGAGCAGGAGCTCGTCGGCCGCGCGGGAGGCATGATGGGCCTCGGAAGCCACTGGAAGCAGGAGCGGAGCGAGGCCGAGCAGGCGATGGACATCGCCTTCCTCGGCTGGGACCGCGCCCCGGGCAAGGACGATGCGGCCGCGCTGCGGCAACTGAAGGAACGCGGGGTGTATTTCATGGGCTTTGGGCCGCGGCCGCTACCGGAATTGGCGGAACACGTCGAACGGTGCGACGTGTTTTTCGACACCGGTTTGGTGGACGACCGCGTCGTGACGCTGCCCGGCGGAGGAAAGGCCGGTCGCGCCAACCATCTGGTCAACGCCTTGAACGGCTGGGTCTTTGTTGGCGAACTGGTTGGTGCCTTCACGCGGCAAGGCCACATGCCGCCGATGTTCCAGTCCATTTTCGTGCCGGAGGCCAAGGCGTGGAACGACCGCTATCTCGGCCGCATGCAGTTTCATGACGACATGACCGTGGCGCCGCAAGCGTCCGGCGTGGTGGGGCGGGCGTACCTCGACCAGATGCGTTCTCACGTGCGGCGATTCAAGCGCACGCAGTTGCCCGCGGTGCGGGAGGCGGCGGATTTGATCGCGCGCGAGGTGGTCGCCAGCAACACCACCTATTTGCTCAGCATGGGGCATATGCCATGTACCTATGCCGGTCGCTACGAGGACGCGCGCTGGATGAAACATTTTGACCTCTACGCCGTGACGCCGAGCCTGGTGGAGACGGTCAGGCAGCTGGTTCCCGATGGCGCGTTGGTGCTGCGCCTCGGCTACTTCGGGGAGGGGGCCGCCGTTCGCGACCTCTTTGCGCAGAAGCAGTTCAGGGTGATCATGGTCAGCGACGAAAGCCCCGTGCCGGGCCAGGAACTGCCGGCGAATTCCCTGGTCGCGATGAGCATGGGCATGGCCTTCGGCGACGCCTGCGTCTCGCTGGAGGGGTATCCGGTCGCCATCCTGCCGCCCAGCGGCATCATGCAGATCGTCGCGTACGAGGCCGTGAACACGGAGGTGCTGGCGCGGCTCGATTGGTCCCAGGGGAGGCTTGGGCGCCAGGCTCCGCTCAGCTCGAAAGGTTTGACCCCGCTGCGTTCGGTTCACATGCCGACAGCACCACGTTGAAGCATCCTGGCATCAAGCGCCCGGCGTGCAGGCAATCAGACCGTCGATGAGGCTGAAATGGGAATCGAGACTACAGACTGCCGCACCGTGCTGAAGCGCGGATGCCGCTATCCACATGTCGTTCGTGGGAATGGGGCACCCCTTTGTCCTGAGCGCCTTGAATATCTCGGAATAGAACTCGGCGGTTTCCTCATCGGCAACAGCCACGCTTACTCTCGGTGTGTCGAGAAAGATCTCGAGTTCTTCTCTGTTGATCCGCTCCTTGGATCCGCACTTGAATCCCGAAAGCAATTCTCCGAGGACCGCGGTACAGACCAGAATACGTTCCGGCAGGGCGAACCACTTGACGACTTCGGGTTCTCCGGCCTTGAAGGCGCTGTACACATTCGTATCGACCATGACTTTTTTCATGACCACATATGCTTATCGATCATGGAAAACGCACTCGTATTTTTCTCAAACTCCGCCCGATCCGCTGGCGTCCACGTTCCCGCAAGCTGATCGAGGTCGTGATATTTCCTATGATACCTGGGCTTTGCGAGCCCGAACGAGTGGCGCAGTACGGTAATGATGGTGGCACTCAAGCTCGCGCCCTGGCGGTCCGATTCGGACTGAAGCGCAGCCTCCAGTTCCGCCTCAATTCCTCTCAATGTCAACGTCTTCATGGTCCGGCCTCCTGATGCAGATCAATGATTCAGTCCGATGCACATTATTGCATCATGCTCCTCAGGGGGGCAATTCTTTTCACCGACACCGCAGACACCCCAGCAGGTTGCAGCCACGGCCGCCCACCTCCCGCCATGGCGTATCCCGATTAGCCAGCCGAATGGCATACTCGGGCCGCAGGCGCAGCGCTTCCGCCACATCGGGCAACCACAGCGCCACCCGCCACTCGCCGGCCCGCATGTCCCGAGGCAGCCGCGCCCTGGCGGTGATGGTGTGTGTCAGCGGTGCGTATTCGGCATCGCCCGGTGCATAGGGCTGCCAGGCCTGCGCGTGACCGTCGGAGGCAAGCTCGACCGTGTCGCCCGCGTCGTTGCAGAGCACGAACCACGCGTCGCGCCGCTTGATGGGCGTCGCGAAGCCGCGGTTGATCAGCGCGCACGACACCACAAACTCGTCCCCGGCCACGGCTTCGTCCGGCCACTCGGCCCCTTGCAGCTCCAAGCGGTAGCCGAGGTGGTCGCGGATGTATTCGAAAGCCGTGCGGACGATCGTCGGCGTCTCCGGCGATCCGGCAAAGTAGCCGTCCGAGACGGGTAGCCGCTTTGCTCGCAGGGCCGCCTCGGAAACGGGCCACTCCTTCCAATCGTCGATCGTGTGGGGGACGCCATGCTGCATGTCGAGCTGCGAAAAGCTGTGAACGTAGCTGAAGGTCGTGTAGTGATGCAGCCGCAGGCGCTCGGCGCAGTAGAGGCCATCGCCGTTGCGCTGCGCGAGCGTCCCGGTCCAGAAGAGTTCGCCGTCCACGGGCATGAAGGGCGCCTCGGCGGTGACGCGGTCGAACTCCGGGCATCCGGGTTGCGCGTAGGGCGCTTCGGTCCAGGTGTTGGCTTCCGAGTAGTTCGCCAGCGTGGCATCGTTGAAGAAACCGATTTTCGCCGCGGGACGGGTCGTGAAGGCGATGCGCGCGTCCAACGCCTCGAACGCCCCCAGGGCTTCCAGGTTGTGCTTCTTGTAGTCGCCCCGCCGCATCTGGGTGAAGCCGTCGGGCGGCAGCATCTCCAGCGCCTTGCGGACCACCGCGCTGCTGGTCTCGATTTTGCTGTCGAGTCCGTTGGCGGAGCTGTGCCACTCGCCCCACGCTCCGAGAAAGCCGGATTGCAGGACATAGAGAACGTCCGCATGGCGCCGGACGATGGGCGCCAGTTGGTCCATGTGCGCCAGGATTCGCGGCAGTTCCGGGCACGCATAGCCGTTCGCGTCGTGTCCGTAGGCGAAGCGCAGGAGGAACTTGAGGCCGGCGTCCCGCGCGCGATCGAAGCTGCGCGCGATGGCCTCCAGCACCGGCGCCGGGATCTCGCTATCCATGTAGGGGTCCAGATAGCAGTAGGCCTGCACCACGGTGACGCCGTCGTACCGGTATTGCTCGGCCTGCCAAACCCAGTAGTAGTCGGTGTACGCCCCCCCCTGCACGCGCCGGAACGCCTGGTAGCCCACCGCGCCATACGGTTGCGTGGGCAGTTGGCCAACACGGACCTCGAGGCGCAGGCCACGTTCGGGGTTGCAGAGCGCCTGCCGCCCGCCGCGGTCGGTGGGGCGAATGCCGTGGTAGTGCTTTCGGGTCATGGGGATCCTGTCGGTTC
>CAZWQJ010000009.1:31740-52439 GCA_964635825.1 uncultured Victivallales bacterium
AGCTTCTCGCCCGGCTTCAGGATCACGGTGTTCAGCATTCTGAATTCCGCGGGCGCCAATTCGATGGGGTCGACATCGCCGAACTGGTGCAGGATGCAGCGGCGGGGGTTCTTGAAGTCGATATTCTGCAGGCAGATCGTTCCGGCATCGGGAAAATACGAGTAGGCAATGTGTTCGCAGTCGGCGTCGGGGTGGACGAAATCCGGGCCGGTGATCCAGACGTGGCCACGGGAGATTTTGGCGATATACCCGTACAACAAGCCCATCAACCCCTTGGAATCTTCGGTGGCGCCGGGGCCGTCGTCGGTATTGATGGCGCCCGGATAGGCCCACGTGTTGATGAAGAAGACCTCGCCCTTGCCGGACTTGCAGCGCAGAACCACGGGGCGGAATGTCTCGTCGTCGGCGGCCAGTACCTCGACCCGCGACGGATCGGTGATCGCAAGCGTGCCCAGGGAGGCCCCCAGGATGCCGTAGCGTCGTGGCACGGCAAGTCCCAAGGCGTTGGGGGTGGTCTCGGTGCCCGTCGCCCAATAGAAGCGGTCGCCCCGTGCCGTCACTTTCAAGCCGCACAGCTCCGAGAAATCCCCCTGGTTGACCAGTTCCTCCACGCCGTAGCTGCGGTAGTTGCGCGTGGCGTTGGTGGAAAGGTGGGGAATGGCCAGGCACAAGCGGCCGCCGGCGGTCACATACTCGACCAGGATCTTGTATTGCGCGGGGGAGCAGGTGTTCCAGCCCGAGAAGATCAGCGCCTTGTAATTCGTCTTCAGGAAGTCTGCGGTGATCCGGTCGCCCGCGAACGTGACCACATCCGCCAGGCCATAGGGGGCGCCGGAGAGATGCAGGTTCTTGTTGGGCGCCAGCACCGGTGGCCGGGGGTAGAAGACGGATTTGACGATGTCCCAACCGCGTTCCGGGTCGCCCTCGAACCAGTCAGGATTGGTCTCCGCCACGCTGAAGGCGCCCCCTATCGCATAGGCCGGCCGGAATTCGTCCACGCACAGATCGCCGTTGCCCTTGGCCAGCGCCACGACGGATTCCGGCTGGCCGGTGGGCGCCGGGTGCGCCTGTACGAAATCGTAGAAGTCGGAGATTTCCTTGCGGTACTTGGCGGCGGTGGGGGACCGGTAATCGATGTTGCAGAAAAGTTTGCGCGCCTCGTCGATATGGCGATCGAAGAACTCCTTGCCGGTATGGCCCAGGCCCGGCGGATCGCCGACCACGCGCGGCGTGGTGTGCATGGGCGAATCCGGGCAAAGGCAGGACTGGAGCGCCCAGTTGCCGCTTTCGTTCAGGATCAGCTTGGCCCCGCTCAGATACTTCAGGTAGAGCGCCATCTTGAACAGGGGAAATTTGAGCGGATTCTTGTGCGGCAGCCACGAGTACCATTCGTGGGCCAGGTGGGATCCCCACAAGGGACGGTCGAATTGACGGTAAAGCCCCCGCGAAATCGCGGACGCCATCAGGAGGTGACGGAAGGCGAAGTCTTCGGGCACGGGAATGTCCGCGCCGCCGGCGATTTCATAATCGATGAAGAAATTGCTGCTGGTGGCCATCACGGGGCCCCAGCCGGCTTGATGCCGCTCGGCCACATGTTCGGCGACCTTGCGCATCAGATCTTCGGTCAGATCCGTGAGGGTGACGTCAGCCGGCGTTTTTCCCGCCGGCAGTTTCTGGTCGACGATCCCGAAGGTGTAGCGCTCGCCGAAATCATAACCGATGTACAGGTCGCCGAGCGACTTCAACTGGGCGGAGACGTCGGGGGACGCCTTGGAATAGATGCACGTGACATAAATGCCCTGCGCGACGGCGGCCCGGGCCAGATCCAGCAAATCCTGATCGTGCTGCCAGAATTGAAGCGTGTTGCCCTGGTTGGCCTTGAGCATGAGATTGACCACGTCCCTGGACGAGGGATAGTCCGGTGACCAGCAGGTGAAGGCCTTGCCGGACATGCCCAGCGTGCCGCGGTGACTATAAACGCCGGACCCCAGAAACAAGCCGCACGCGGGAAGTTTGATCGTGTTGGTCGCCATGGCCGTCTCGCTTTCGTTCCGCTTTGCTGACATCGTTACCTGAGCGCCTTCGGCAAGACAAGTGGGATCCGCGATGAACGGCGCTTGCAGTGCATGCTCCGCTCCTTTAGGGTGCAGACGATGAAACTCGTTTCTCTTGTCATTGTGGGCGCCGGGAGTCGTGGCATGATGTACGCGACCCACGCGACGGACAAGTCGATGGGCGCGCGCATCGTGGGGGTGGCCGAACCGCGGGCGAACTACCGTGACCTCCTGCTGCGGCAGCACCCGGACGCGCGGGCGAACGTGGCCACCGACTGGCGCGAGCTCGCCGACCGGCCCCGTTGCGCCGACGCCGCGGTCATCGCCACCCAGGATGCCTTGCATGTGGAGCCCGCCGTGGCGTTTGCCGAAAAGGGCTACCACATCCTGCTGGAAAAGCCGATGGCCCGGACCCCGGAGGACTGCCGGCGGATCGTTGACGCCGCGCGCGCCAACGGCGTGATGCTGGCCGTGTGCCATGTCCTGCGCTACACGCCGTACACGCGCACGCTCAAGGCGATCGTCACGTCCGGGCGGCTGGGGGACCTCGTCAACATCCAGCACCTCGAGCCCGTGGGCTACTGGCATCAGGGCCACTCCTTCGTGCGCGGGAACTGGCGGCGCGAGGACGAATCGACCTCCATGCTGTTGGCCAAGTGCTGTCACGACATCGACTGGCTGCGCCACATCATGGGCGTGCGCTGCCTGGCCGTGTCCTCCTTCGGCACGCTCAAGCATTTTCGCCGGGAAGAGCAGCCGGCCGGTGCGGCCGATCGCTGCCTGGACTGCGGGATCGAACCCACCTGCCCCTACTCGGCCAAGAAACTATACCTGGGTCGGTTGGCGCGGGGGGAGACAGACTGGCCGCTGGATGTGCTGGCGCCTGTCGTCACCGAGGCCTCTATCCTGCAGGCGTTGCGCGAAGGTCCCTACGGCCGCTGCGTCTATGCCTGCGACAACGATGTGGTCGACAATCAGGTGGTCAATCTGCTGTACGAGGGGCGGCGCACCGCCTCCCTGACCATGGTGGCGTTCACCGAGACCTCGCACCGTCGCACCCGCCTCTTCGGCACGCGCGGTGAACTGGAGGGCAACGGCACG
Organism: uncultured Victivallales bacterium; assembly: GCA_964635825.1. Classification (GTDB taxonomy): domain Bacteria; phylum Verrucomicrobiota; class Kiritimatiellia; order UBA8416; family JAIOPI01; genus CAZWQJ01. The sequence goes on from CAZWQJ010000009.1 coordinate 34,896, forward strand.
TCCATCCGCGTGCACGACTTCCTGACGGACACCTGGACCGACTTGCCGATCGCGAGCGGCGACGCCACGGCGGCGGGGGGCCATGGCGGCGGGGACGCCGGCCTCACGCGCGCCTTCCTGCAGGCCGTGGCAACGGATGACCCCAGCGCCATTCTTTCGGGCCCCGACGAAACCCTCGAAACGCATCTGACCACGTTCGCCGCCGAGCAGGCACGGCGCGAGATGCGCGTCGTCCAACTGGATTCGCATTGAAGAGTTGGCCCCGCATTTTGTGCTGGGCCGGTGCGTACGTTCTGGCGCTGGCGCTGCCCCGGGTGGCGGCCGGCCAGGAAGCGGCGGCCCCGGATCGGCCCGGGGTTGAGAAGGTTTCCTTTCATCGGCCTGACGATGCCACCCGCTTCTACCACATCCGGGTCGAACTGGGCGTAACCGACGATGAGTTCGTCATCACCTCGGCCGACGTGAATGGCCGTGCGGAAGCCTTCGTCGTCGCCACCCGGAGCGCAGGCGTTTCCAACGGCCTCGAACGGGTGGATCTTGAGGCAGTCGGCCGGGTGCGTGCCCGGGAGGCTGCTGTCGTCAACGTGCGGTGTGCCTGGACCAACGGCGTCACGGCCGCCGTGATCCTGCACGTCTGGTGTGCGCGCTCGGGGGCGCTGTCGGAAATCGAGTGGGAGGGCGCCGCGCCCGCCAGTGGCGGCTTTCCCTATCCCGGGTGGACGGAGCACCGGCTGCTGGTGTTGCGTGAGGATTTCGGGATCGAACGCAAGGACGAGCCGTATGTCCTGTTTATTTCCGACGAGGCCGAGCGGGTGCGGACCTGGGCCGGGGAACTGCGGGTTGCGGCGTATGACCCGGCGAGCGGCGCGACGCGCGAGATCCCGAGCCAGGTGCTGTACGACAAGCGGCGGTTCGATACGCCGAAACAACGGAAGGCGTACACCACCTGTCAGGCGGCGATGTTGGTGGACGTTCCCGCCCGCGGGAAGTCGTACTACCTGATCGTGTACGGCAATGCCGACACCCAGCCGCCGCAGTACCCCTCCGATCTGAAGGTGAGCGAGCGCGAGGACGGCGCGACCTGGATTGAGAACGACTACTACGAGGCCCAGCTCGACCCGAAGAACAACAGCATCCGCGGATTTCGCTCGAAGCAATTCGGCGTGGGCGCGCAGCGGAGCTTCGGGTTTCACGATAACCCCGGGCTGACGTTGCACTACAGCCCCGATGTGTGGGTGAAGAACCGGCCTTGGACCCATGCCCGGGGTTGGAATCCGCCCCCCCATCACGTGATGCAGCAGGGCCCCGTCGCCGTGGTGTGGCGCCGCTGGGGGCACCTCCCCGAAGCGGCCGAGGTGGAAATCGACGTCACGTATCGCTTCTTCGCGAAGACGCCCTATGTGCCCGTCGAAACCACCATCGACATTCTCGAGGATGTGGTGGTCACGGCGCTGCGCAACGAAGAACTCGTGTTCGCGCCCGCGAGGGAAGTGACGCACGCGGGTTGGCGGGAATTGAACGGGGACGTTTTCTACCAACCGCTGTCGCAGGGGGAGGGGCTTCAGCCCGGCCTCGTCCGCATCCTCTCGCCCGACGCGCCCTACGTGTGCCTGGCGCGCGAGGACAGCGGGCTCGGGCTCGCCAGCATCCGCCTGAAGCAACACGCTGGGACGCGCGGCGCCTGGCCGCCCGTACTGGCCTCGACGGCAACCCTGATTGCGGACTACGGTTGGGATTTCCGCTACTGGACCCGCACGCTCGTGTATCCCTGGGGCGACCATGTGTCGGACGACCCGGTGGTGCTGAATGCCGACACCTACTACGGGGATACAAGCGCGTTTTGCGTGTTTCCGATTGGGGCAGGGGACACCCCGGAAGCCCGGCTGGCGTATGTCGACCGGTTGCACGAAGCCCTCACGCAGCCCATCCGCATCGACCACCAGGGCGCGGGCCCCTGGTAGCCCGGTTGGGCTCTTCCGCTTGTTCTTCGGCTTGAAGGCCGTTATCATCAACGCCATGACGGATCGGTTAAAACGGCTCCGGGAGGAGTTAACGGCCGCCAGCCGGCGCGTCTATGGGGCCCGACTGACCTCGCTCGCCATTTTCGGCTCCTGGGCGCGTGGGGCGGCCACGCCGATTTCGGATATCGATGTGCTCCTCGTGGCCGATCCGTTGCCGCCGAGCCGTCGGAAGCGAGTGGCCGAATTCGAGGCCGTGGAAGCGGCCACGCTAGACGTGCGACGGGAGATCTGGGTGGAACATCGCACGATCCCGGAACTGTCGCCCGTTCTCAAAACGCCAACGGACGTACAGGCCGGCAGCCCTCTGTTCCTCGATATGACCGATCGGTGCGATCTGCTGTGGGATGTGGACGGGTTTCTTGCCCATTACCTGGAGGGCTTGAGAAGCCGGATGCAAGCGCTGGGCGCGCAGCGTCACCCCCGGAAGGGCGGCTACTATTGGCAGTATAAATCGGACATCCGGCCGCACGAGGTCATCACGCTATGACCACCAACCAACTGGCCGCCGGATATTTCAAGAAGTGCACGGATCGTCTCGCGGCGCTGGAGGTGCTGGTGGCGCGGGACGCATTTTCGGATGTAGTCCGCGAAAGTCAGGAAGTCGTGGAACTGGCGCTCAAAGGCGTACTGCGTGCGATCGGCATCGACCCACCGAAGTGGCACGACGTGGGCGATCTGCTGATCGAGTTCGAGGCCAAGCTCCCCATGCTCGCGCCCGACGAAATTCGCGGCTTGGCCGCGGCCTCCAAGAGCCTGCGCAAGGAGCGGGAATTCAGTTTCTACGGGGATGTGGACTTCATCCCCACCGACGAATACGACCGTGAAGACGCCGCCAGCGCCTTTGCGCAGGCCCGCCAGGCCACGCAGGCGCTGGCCAAAGCGCTGTCGGCCTCGAAACCCGCCTGATAGCCGGGGCACAGAGCGGAATGGCGCTTAGATCAATGATCGGTGTGCTCACGACGGATTTGAGCTCGCGCAATTGGGTTTGCTGTTCCGGCGTAAGAATGTTCTTCACCTTGATGAACGTGGTCATTTGCAGCCGCTTCATCTTGCAGCAGCTTCGCTCCACGCCCTGACGTTTCTGTGTCTTCACCCTGTTGGTTGTTGCCTGAGGGCTGCTATATGACGCCCGGCGGCGGAAAAAGCAGCGACGAAGCGGAGCCGTGAAGTGGTGGGCGCCGATTGCACGAAGGGATTGACGACGTGGACGCCGCCTCCCTTTTCCCGTGATGTACGGCTAACGTTAGGCGACACGCGGAAACAGATAGTCTCCAGCGGCTCGGCACAGCCTCGCCCAGTTGGCATGATCAAGGACCTCCTGCGGTCGATATGGATATCGGTTCGGCGTGGCGCGCGGCTCCCGTCGCGCGCTCTGAACGGCGCGGGACGGGAGCCCCGCGCTACGGGGGACGGTGTCTCAGAGCAGCGACAAAGGGAAACCAGGACGACACAAATGGGTGCACCCTGATCACGATGGACATCCCACCGCTTACCGATCACCGATCACTGATCACTGATCACTGATGACTGATGACTGATGACTGATGACTGATGACTGATGAATGATGTTTTCCGGGTCAGTCGCCCTTGTAGCCGATCTTGCGCCATTCCTCGCGGGCGATCTTCAGGCCGGCGGGCAGCAGGCCGCGGTCCTTGCCGCGCGACCCGACGGGCGGCGCGTTCGGGTTGTCGAGGTCAAGCGGGTTCCACGTGTCCTTGGCCCATGGCTTTCGCGACGCCTCCCGTGTGAAGTCGGGCACCGCGTAGCCGTTGCCGTTATCCAGCACGCTCTTCCAGGCGAGCATGCCGATGACCGACATCGCGACCCCGCGGTAAACGTTCAGGTAGGGCTGTTTGCCCGTGCGGATGGCCTCGGCAAAATAATGGGTGGTGAAGAAGTCGCCGCCGCCGTGTCCCGCGTGCTCGGCGGCCTTGTGCGCCCAGCGCGGGAACTGCGGGTACTCGATCCGCTCCGTACTCTGCCCCTTCTTTAGATCAAAATCGTCGTGGACGATGCGGATGCTGCCTGGGCCCCAATAGCCCGGGCCGCGCACGGTCTCCATCAGGCCGTCCTCGCCGTGGAGGCGGTAGAAAATGCTGTGGCCGGGCAGGCCGCCCTGGATCAGCTTGAAGACCGCGCCGTTGTCCATGGTCGCCAGGATGACGCCGCCCATGTCGGCGTGTTTCCAGAGCCGCGCCCGCTTGCTGTCCTCGGGCAGCGGTACGGCAAAGCCGTTCACCCGGACTGGCATGGTGTCCGTGATGGCCATGAGGGGCGCCATCGCGTGCGTGCAGTAGTAGGTGGCGGGCAGGTTGTTGCGCCAGTGCTTGAGCCCCGGCGAGATGCTCTGCTGCCAGCGGAAAGCGCCCGGGTGGTTGTATTCGCCCTCCGCGTACAGCACGCGGCCGATCTCGCCCCGCCGGTAGAGGCGCGCCAGTTCGAGGTTGAACGCGGTGAAGGGATAGTTCTCGGCGAACATGTAGATTTTTCCGGTCTTTTCCACCGCACGGCAGAGTGCCACGCCCTCGGCCAGGGTGCCGCAGGCGATGCACTCGCTCATGACGTGCTTGCCGGCGTTCAGGGCCTTGATGGCAAACGGCGCGTGCTCGTGGAAGTAGTTGGCGAGCACCACGGCGTCCATGTCGTGCTCCAGGAACTGGTCGTAGTCCGCGTAGGTCGCGATCCCGAGCTGCTTGCCCGTGTCCGCCAGGCGGTCCTTCCAGGTATCGCAGATGGCAACCAGTTCCATGCCGACGGCCGGCGCCTGGTGCACAAACGTCTGCCCACGGCCGAGGCCGATCACGCCAACCCGGATCTTGCGGTGCTTGCGTCTCATTGCGTCTTTTCCCTTCGTACTCGGCGAATAAGGAATCAAGGAAGTCCCTCCGTCCCCAACAGGGCGTGTTCTGCCCTGAACGGTGGGGTGAGGTCAACACAATTGGCGCTTGTGTTTTATAAGACTTATGATAGAGTCTGTCTGTCCTTCATGAATTCGCGACATCGCAAGGGGATTCGGGATGGCTAATCGCACAGGGCAATGGATGCCGAAGTATAAGCGCGTGCATGGTTTGTTGATCGAGCGCTTGGGCAGTGGCGACTATGCGCCGGGGGATCGCCTGCCCAGTCAGGAGAAGCTGGCGGCGGAGTATGGCGTCAGCCTGTTGACCATGCGGCAGGCGATTGAACTGCTGGAAGCCGATGGGCGGTTGGAGGGGCGGCACGGCGTGGGCACGTTCGTGACGGAACCCAAGCCTCCGGAGGCGCCCGCGACGAGCATCGATCCGACGGCGGCCCAGATCGCCCTGGTGTTGGCGGAGACGGCGCCCATCGATGGTTACGTGGCGGATACGATCCATGCCTTGGACCGCCAGTTGCGTGATCAGGGGCGGCATCTGCTGGTGACCAGCCTGTGGAACCAGGACGTGATCCAGGGGCGGTTGCCGCCGTCGCTGGCGCAACCGGGTGTGCTCGGGAGCATCATCGAACACCGCGTCGAGGACGTGCACATCGAATTCCTGCAGCATCACGGGGTGCCGGTCGTCGTGCTGGGCAACTATGCGCTCAAGGCGTCCGTGTCGCAGGTCGTCTTCAATCAGGAAGAGGCCATGCGGTTGATGTGCCAGGCGCTGCTGTCCGCCCAGGCGGGCGACGTGCATTTCCTGTTTCAGCAATCCGGGTACCACTACTTGAATGAGCTGGTGTCGGGTTACGTGCGGGCCGTGCGTCAGGCCGACCGTGGAGAACACCTGCACTTGCTGTCGGCGGACGATACCCGGAGCGATGTCGAACGGCGCATCCTGTCGATTCTGAAGCCGGAAGAGTGTCGGCGACCCTTTGGGCTGCTGGTGCATGGCACCCCCGCCAGCGCGAACGGGATCGCGAATCTGATCGATCGGCTCTATGGCGAGTGGGGGCTGGACCCCGCCGACCACCCGGTGGCGATCTATGGTGATGCGCACCTTGAGCGGCCGGAAATGATCCGGCGTTTCAACCTGTGCGGCCTGGATGTCGAGGTTGGCGTCGCCGCCGCCCTCGTCGCCCTGGACCGGCTGGTGGCGGGCGAGGCGCCCGCACGAACCGTCATCGAGCCATCGCTCGAGGTGACGTGTGAGGGCGGTCAGACGCGGCTGCAACTGGCGTGGCGACTGCCGCACGGGGGCGCCGTGGCGCATGCCGCCGAGGCGTGGGGAGTGGGGGCAGTGACCGGCAACCAGTGACCAGTAACCGGTGATCAGTGATCAAGGGTTCCGACATGCGACGACGATCGACCAGATGGCTGCTGACCGCGTTGGCGGGGCTGCTGGCGATGGGGGGCGCGCACGCGGCGGTGATCCATGTGGACGGCGGCGTGCCGGCTTCAGGCGACGGCACGAGCTGGTCCCAGGCGTACAAGACGCTGCCCGAGGCGCTGGCGGCCTTCACGACCGGTGACGAGATCTGGGTGGCGCGGGGAACCTATGCCTGGGCCGATGCCACGGGGATGGTCGTGGCCAACCACACGCTGTTGGGCGGCTTTACCAACGGCATGGCCACGGCGAGCGCGCGCGACGCGGCGGCTTACCCCACCATCCTCGACGGCGAAGGGGCGCGGCGGGTGTTCCGCAAGACCGCCGCGGGCACGTTCACGCTGGACGGCTTTACGCTGCGCGGCGGCGTGGGCGGCACGGGCGGCGGCGGTGGGCTCTATGTCACGGCGGGCGCGTTGCAGGTGGTGGACTGCGTGTTCACGAACAACCGCAGCAGCGCCGGCCAGCCCGGCGGGGCCGTCAGCACGTCGGCCGCAGGCATGACGAACCACTTTCTGCGCTGCACGTTCGCGGACAACGCGGACGAGAGCACGGTCTACGGCGGTGGGGCGGCGCGGCTGTGGGGCGATGCGACGCACCGCTTCGAGCACTGTCGTTTCACGGGCAACACCAGCGCCCTGGTGGTAGCCAACAGCGCCGGCGGCGGCGCGCTGCTGGTTGGCAACGGCACGACGAACACGCTGCTGGAGCTGGTAGACTGCGCCTTCACGGACAACCAAACCGCCGCCGACGGCGGCGCGCTGCGCGTCTCCACGGGCCGACTGCTGGCCACGCGGACGGACTTTGCGGGCAACAGCGCCGGGCGCTACGGCGGGGCAGTTTATGCGCCGGCCGCCGGCGTGGACAACGCCTTCACGCACTGCGCGTTCGTTGCCAACGCGGCGGGGGGCGCGGCGCCGCTCGGGGGCGGCGCGCTGATGCTGTGGGGCAACGGGGCGCGGCATACGCTCGCGTACTGCACGTTTTCCGCGAACTGGGCCAAGGGGAACGGCGGGGCACTGCGCGTAGGCAACGGCACGGGCACGCCGCTGCTGAGCGTCGCCAACAGCATCCTGTGGGGCAACCGCGCCGACGGCGCCGGCCCCGCGCTCTACCACACCCAGGGCACGCTGACCTTTGCGTACACTTGCCTGGACACGGGCCAAGTCGTTGCCGCCAGCGCGCCCGACTACGGCCCCGGCATGCTCGCGGCGGACCCGCTGTTCGTCAGCGCCACGGCGCCCCACGACGTGCACCTCCAGTCGCGCTACGGGCGCTGGAACGCGGCGACCGGAACATGGGGCGCGCGCGATGCGTTGCAGAGCCCGTGCATCGATGCGGGTGACCCGGCCGGCGACTATGCCCTCGAGCCCTACCGCAACGGCGGCCGGCTCAACCTGGGCCGCTACGGCAACACGCCGCAGGCCTCGGGCTCCGACGTGGTGCTCGCCAACGACGCCGTGGGCGGCGTCGGCGGGGCGACGGCGACGCTGCACGGCACCTGGCTCGGGGACGGCACGGCGCACGCGGTCGAGGCGCTCTGGGGCCCGTTTGACGAGGGGCCCGCCGCCTGGCCGCACCAGGGCGCGGTGGGCGTCTTCGCCGGCACCAGCAACGCGCTGACCGTCGCCATCGGCGACCTCGCGCCCGGCGCCTTGTACTATGCCACCCTGCGCGCGACCAACGCCTTCGCCGACATCTGGGGCCTGCCGACACTCTCGTTCCGCACCGACCACGCGCCCGGTCAGGCGATCGTGTCGAACCTGCCGGTGGCGCAACTCACGGACCGTGCCGCGCGACTGAACGGCTGGCTGGAGGCGGACGGCGGCAACGCCACGACCGTCCGCGTGTTCTGGGGCACGAACTATCACGCCTGGGCCCACACCAACACCTTCGGCACGGTGGGCGCCGCGCCGGCGGCGTTCGCCACCAACGTGACGGGGTTGACCCCCAACACGCGCTACTACTACCAGTTTTATGCCACCAACGCGGTGGCCGCGACCTTGGCCGCGCCGGTCGAAACGTTCAGCACCCACGGTCCGCCCGTGGCCGCGAACGCGATGCCCGCGATCGGCGTGGGCACGGCCACGCTCAAAGGGAGTGTGGTCGCCTCGAATGGCGCGCCCACCACCCTGCGCATGGGCTGGGGCGCGACACCCGGCGGCACGACGCCGGGCTCGTGGGCGAACCTGGTCGATCTCGGCGTGCGCGCGGAAGGCGAGATCGCTGAGCACACGGTCGGCGGGTTGCTCTACGGCGTGAACTACTTCTTCCGGACATTCGCGACCAATGCCTACGGCGAAGGCTGGGCGCCGGCGGCTCCGGGGTTTTACACCGACAAGCCGGCGGGCATGGCCATCGAGGGCCTGCCGCCCACGGCGGTCACCGACACGGCGGCCACGCTGAACGGGACGCTGCGCGCCGCGGGGGCGGTGTACACCGTGTGGGCGCAATGGTGGCGGTCGTCGGGCGGCGTGACCAACGCGGCGGGGCTGGGCGTCTGGAGCAACGCGACCGCCGCGGCCTTGAGCGCGCCGGTGGCGGGGTTGACGGCCAGCACGTCTTACGGGTTCCGCTTCCTGGCCACGAACGCGCTCGATACGCTCGTCTCGCCCTCGCTCACGTTCAAGACGCCGGGGCCGCCCGCGGTGGACAACGCCGGCGGGGCGAGCGGCGTCTCCGCCGTGTCCGCCACCCTCAACGGCACACTGACCGACGGCGCGGCGGCCGACGTGACGATCTACTGGGGGCCGACCGATGGCGGCATGAACCCGGCGGCCTGGAGCAACGCCACCCCGGCGGCGCCGGCCAGCGAGGGGCCGTTCAGCCGCGCGGTGGTGCCCGACCCGGGCACGCTGCACTACTACCGCTGCCACGCGAGCAACGCCTACGGGGTGGCCTGGGCGCCGGCGAGCGCGACCTTCACCACGGGGTGGCCGCGGTACGTGGATCGCAACGCGACGGCCTTGCCGGAGGACGGCAGCACGTGGACCAACGCCTACCGGACGCTGACCACCGCCTTGGCCGCCGCGCCGTCGGGCACGGGCTTCTGGGTGGCGCAGGGCACCTACACCGAGGCCGGGACGCTGACCGTCGGCACGCAAGCCCTCTACGGCGGCTTCGCCGGCACGGAGACCAGCCTGCGACAGCGCGACTGGGAGGCGAACCCGACCACGATCAGCGGCGCGCAGACGCGGCGCCTCTTCAACAAATCCACGGCGGGCGTCTTCACCCTCGACGGCTTCACGCTCAAGGACGGCAAGGCGGTGGACAGTCCCGGCGGTGCCATTTACATGTCCGTTGGCACCGGTGGGCTGAACATCCGCAACTGCGTGTTCATGAACAACGTGGCCACCGGGGAGACCACCGGGGACGGGGGCGCGGTCAGCAGCTACGCCGGCGCGGGCATGGAGAATGCATTCAGCAACTGCGTGTTCGTCGCCAACCGCGCGGAAGGCGGGTCGGCGCAAATACGGGGCGGCGGCGCGCTGTATTTGAATGGGAGCGCGCGGCTGCGCCTGGAGGATTGCCGGTTCGAGGCCAACACCGCCAACAACACGGTCAACAGCCATGGCGGCGCCATCCTGCTGGACAGTGGGGCGGGGCAGGAACTGCGCATCGCCGATTGCACCTTCACCCGGAACGTGGCGCGGCGCTGCGGCGGCGCGCTCTTTGCCGCGGGCGGCGCGTTGCGCACGGTCACCAACAGCGTCTTCGTGGGCAACCGGGCCGGCGGAGGCCTCTATAGTTATCATGGCGGCGGGGCGCTCTACCTGTCCGGGGCCGCCTGGTTGCGCGTGGAGGATTGCCGGTTCGAGGACAATGGGGCGACCGAAGACCCGAATAGTAATGGCGGCGCCATTCTGGTGGATGGCGGGCCGCAGCAGGAAATGTGGATCGCCGGCAGCACCTTTGCCACGAATGTGGCGACCCTCTCCGGTGGGGCGGTCTGGGCCATCGGCGGCGCCGCCAGAACCGTCAGTAACTGCGTCTTTGTGTCCAACCGGGCCGAAGGCGAAAACGAGTATGGGTATGCGGGTGGCGGGGCGCTGTACCTGCACGGGAGCGCCTGGCTGCGCCTGGCGGACTGCCGGTTCACGGCCAACACCGCGAACTACGGTTCCTTCAACCAGGGCGGGGCCGTCCTGGCGGGCGGCGATGCCGGGCAGGACCTGCGCTTGAGCGGCTGCGACTTCACCGGCAACGCCTCGACGCATGGCGGCGCGATCTTCACGCGCATCCCCACGGCGACGAACACGTTTCTCAATTGCGCCTTTGTCGCCAACCAGGCGAGTTACGGCGGGGCCTTGCGACTGTGGGGCAATGACGCGCGGCATACGATCTCGAACGCCACCATTTTCAGAAACAGCGCCACGGATTCCGGCGGGGCGATCCGCCTGGGCAACGACTCGGGCGCGCCCGTGCTGACGATCCGTAACAGTATCTTCTGGAACAATCCCGTGGCCGACGGGATGGAAATCCATAATGAGGGCGGGACGCTGACGCTCAGCTACACCAGCATCGACCCGAGCACGATCTCCGGCGCGTTCGTTGACGGCGGCGGGCTGATCGATGGGGACCCGCTCTTCGCGCGCGAAACCGCGCCGTACGACGTCCACCTGAAATCGCGCTTTGGGCGCTGGGATCCGGTGCTGGCGACCTGGGTCTTCGACGGTGCGCGCAGCCCCTGCATCGATGCCGGGGATCCCGACAGCGACTATACCTTGGAGCCGCCGGCCAACGGCGGGCGCATCAACCTGGGCCGCTACGGCAACACGGCCGAGGCTTCGAAGGGCAGCGGCTCGCCAAGTGGGATGATGATGTTGGTGAGGTAGGAGGGAGAATGCGGGAGGCGGGGCGGGGGTCGGTGATCCCGCTTCGCCCTTCGGGCTACGCAGGACAAGTCGGTTATCGGTGATCGGTTAAATGAGACAATGCGTGGTCGGTATGGCCGAAAAACCCTGACTTTGCGGCGGTTTGTGCTTGCATGATCAGCGCCAGTTGGAATAACATACACGGGCAGGGGTTAATTTTATCGGAGAGTCCTTGGAGGAAACCATGAAACGACGCGAAACTCGGTGGCTATCGGCTGTGGTTCTGGTCGCACTGCTGACGTTCGGGAGCGCGCAGGCGGCGATCAAGTATGTGGACGCGGGGGTGGTCGGGGGCGCGAACAACGGGTCGAGTTGGGCGAACGCCTACAGCACGATTAACGCGGCCATCAATGGCGTCGGCAACACGGACGAGCTCTGGTTCAAGGCTGGGACTTATACCCACACGGGCTCCATGACCGTCTACACGCGCAACCTCTACGGCGGGTTTGCGGGCGCGGAGACCGCCCGGGACCAGCGCGACTGGGTGGCGAACCCGACCCGCATTTCCGGCCAGGGGGTCCGCAACATCTTCACCAAGGAGGGCGCGACGGATCTCCTGACCCTCGACGGCTTCACGCTCCAGGAGGGCCTGGGGGGCGGACAAGGCGGCGGCGCCATTCGGGTGGGCGGCGGCACGCTGACGATCCGCAACTGCGTGTTCACGAACAATTCGGCGATCGCCGCGGGTGGCGCGGTGGCCGTGGACCTCAGCTACTACGGCATGTTCGTGTTCAGCAACTGCGTGTTTGTCGCCAACCGGGTCACGGGCGGCGCGAGCGGCGGCGGGGCGATGGCCCTCAACGGGGACTCGGTGGGGCTGCGCCTGGAGGACTGCCGGTTCGAGTCGAACATGGCGACCAACAGCGACACCTCCTACGGCGGCGCCATCCGCATCACGGCCGGCGGCGGCTCGCCGACGAATGGCCTGGAGGCCGTCGGCTGCACCTTCCGCTGGAACGCGTCGGCCGGCAACGGTGGCGCGGTCTACTCGATCGCCGGCAGCCGGCGGATTTTCAACAACTGCACGTTCACAACCAACGCGGTCAGCCCGGTCAGCGGCGAGGATCGCGGTGGTGGCGCGTACTACAGCACCGGGGCCGCCGTGGCCAACGTCTTCAGCAACTGCACGTTCACGGGCAACTCCGCGGCCCCGACCTATGAAGGGCGAGGCGGGGCGGTGCTCATCGCGAGCGGCAGCAAGAACACGTTTACGGACTGCTGCTTTCGCGACAACCGGATCACGGCGAACGGAGGCCAGGGCGGCGCGATCTTGCACTTCTACACCGCCGCGGCGTCCAACCTGCTGGAGCTGACGCGTTGCACCTTCACGAGCAACTACCTGGCGCCATCCGCCAACGGTGGTGAACCCGGGGGCTCAGCGATTTACGCGCAAACGCGGATCGTGGCGCGGGACTGCGACTTCGTCGGCAATTCCGCGTGGCGCGGGCGTGGCGCGATCTGGGCCACGACCTACAGTTACGACCATGTCTTCGCCAACTGTGCTTTTGCAAACAACTGGGTCGACACGACGTGGGGGAATGGAGCAAGCGGTGGGCTCACCCTGGAGGCAGGCGCGGCGGCCGCGGCGACGACGATCGAGAACTGCACCTTCTACTCGAACCGGGTGACGACGTCGGGCGATGGTGGCGGGGCGATCAACTCATCCGGGGCCAGCCATGCCGTGACGATCAAGAACTGCATCTTCCGCAACAATCCCGGGCGCCCCGTCGCGGGCCTGTGGGAAATCAGGCGTCCCAGCGGCTCGCAGACGCTCAGCTACACCAGCGTCGACACCAGCAAGGTCGAGGCCGGTTTCACCAATGGCGGCGGGCTGAGCAACGTGGATCCCCTTTTCGCGAGCGCGAGCGAGCCGTTCGATGTGCATCTGAAGTCGCAGGGCGGCCGCTGGAATCCGGGCACGACGAGCTGGGTCACGGATGGAAGCACCAGTCCCGCGATCGACGCGGGTGACACGAGCCCGTACGCCAACGAGCCGGCGCCCAACGGCGCGCGGATCAACCTGGGGCGCTACGGCAACACGGTGTGGGCGTCGAAGTCGTATGTCCCCGCGATGGTTGTGTTGGGGACCAATGGCGCGGTCATCGCGAACGGCGAGGTGCAGTCCCTGGGCAAGGGCAGCGACTATGGCACGGTGGATGTCGGTTCGCCGATATCCCGCACGTTCGTCGTGACCAACAGTGGGTCGGCGACGCTCAATCTGACGGGGACGCCGGTCGTTTCCTTCAGCGGCACGGGCGCGGCGGCCTTCTCGACCAATGGGACGTTCGTCGCGACGAGCCTCGCGGGGGGCGTGGGCAGCACCTTCTCGATTGAGTTCGCGCCCAGCGCGTCGCTGCTCTACACGGCCGTGGTGAGCATTGCCAACAACGACACCACCGCCAATCCCTACACGTTTGTCGTCGCGGGCAATGGCTTCCTGGCGGGGGCGCCCGACATCGCCGCGCTGGGCACCAACGGGGCCGTGATCGCCTCGGGCGAAGCGGCGTCGCCCGCCAAGGGCAGCGCTTTCGGCACCGTGGTCACGAATACGTTTGTGGATCGCGTGTTTGCCGTGACCAACGGCGGCTCCAGCGCGCTGAGCCTGACGGGGACGCCCGCGGTGGAAATCAGGGGCGACACCGCGGACTTCTTCACCAACGGGACGGCGGTGGCCACAAGCATCGCCGCCGGCACGGCCTCGGCCCTGCATATCCGGTTCCAGCCGCAGGTCAGCGGTCTGCGCACGGCGCTGGTAAGCATCGCCAACGATGTGGCCGGCAAGGATCCGTACACCTTCTGGCTCAGCGGCACGGGTGATCCGGGGGCCGAGATGGGCGTGCTCGGGACCAACGGCGCGGAGATCGCCAGTGGCGCGGCGGTCAGCGTGGTCGCGGGGACGGATTACGGTATGCTGACAATCGGCGGGGCGGCAGTGGATCACGTCCTCACGATCACCAACAGCGGTGTCAACCCGCTGACTTTCGGGAGCCTCGCGCTCAGCGGCGCGGCGCAGTTCAGTCTGGTGGCGCCCACGCCGGTCTCGCCGGTGGCGCCCGGGGCTTCGACCACCTTCGGGATTCGCTGCGACCCGTCCGCGGGCGGCGTGCGCACGGCGCTGGTGAGCATCGCCAACAGCGACCTCGACGAGGCGACCTACACCGTCAACCTGAAGGCCACCGTGGATGTGCCGCCGGTGGCGGGGGTGGTGTACGTGGATGAGAACGCGACCGGGACGCCGGAGGATGGCAGCAATTGGCTGAAGGCCTACCGCACACTGGCCGGCGGGTTGGCGGCAGGCGCCAATAAGGATATCTGGGTGGCGCAGGGGACCTATTCCAACGCGAGTTCCATGACCGTCTACAACCGCACGCTCTACGGCGGCTTTACGGGCGCGGAGACCAATCGGAACCAGCGCGACTGGGTGGCGAACCCGACCCGCATTTCCGGCCAGGGGGCCCGCAACATCTTCACCAAGGAGACGGATGCGGCGCCGAATCTCTTTACCCTCGACGGCTTCACGCTCCAGGATGGGCTGGGGGGCGGACAAGGCGGCGGTGCCATTCGCGTGGGCGGCGGCAATCTGGCGATCCGCAACTGCGTCTTGACGAACAATGCGGCGCCTGCCGCGGGTGGCGCGGTGGCCGTGGACTTCGGTTCCTACGCCACGTACGTGTTTAGCAACTGCGTGTTTGTCGCCAACCGGATCACGGGCGGTGCGAGCGGCGGCGGGGCGATGGCCCTCAATGGGGACTCGGTGGGGCTGCGCCTGGAGGACTGCCGGTTCGAGTCGAACATGGCGACCAACAGCGACACCTCCTACGGCGGCGCCATCCGCATCACGGCCGGCGGCGGCTCGCCGACGAATGGCCTGGAGGCCGTCGGCTGCACCTTCCGCTGGAACGCGTCGGCCGGCAACGGTGGCGCGGTCTACTCGATCGCCGGCAGCCGGCGGATTTTCAACAACTGCACGTTCACGACCAACGCGGTCACCCCGGTCAGCGGCGAGGATCGCGGTGGTGGCGCGTACTACAGCACTGGGGTCGCCGTGGCCAACGTCTTCAGCAACTGCACGTTCACGGGCAACACGGCGGGCACGACCTACCACGGGCAGGGCGGGGCGGTGCTCATCGCGGATGGCAGCAGCAACACGTTTACGGACTGCCGCTTCAGCGAGAACCGGACGACGGCGAACGGCGGCCAGGGCGGCGCGATCGCGCACAACCGAGCCGTGTCGGGGGCCAACCTGCTGGAGCTGACGCGTTGCACCTTCACGAGCAACTACCTGGCGCCATCCGCCAACGGTGGGGATCCCGGGGGCGCGGCGGTTTATGCGCGAACGCGGATCGTGGCGCGGGACTGCGACTTCGTCGGCAATTCCGCGCAACGCGGGCGCGGCGCGGTCTGGGCCGCCACCTACAATTACACCCATCTATTCACCAACTGCGCCTTTGTGGGCAATTCGGTTGGCACGGAGTGGGAAGGCGGCGGCGGATTTACACTGGGTGAGGGCGGGGCGGCCGCGGCGACCGTGATGATCGAGAGCTGCACCTTCTACTCGAACACGGTGACGGTGTCGGGCGACCATGGCGGTGCGATCCATACCGCCGGGGCTGCGCATGCCGTGACGATCAAGAACAGCATCTTCCGGAACAATCCCGGGCGCCCCGCCGGCCTGTGGGAAATCACGCGGGCCAGCGGCACGCTTGCGATCAGCTACACCAGCGCCGACACGACCAAGATCACCGCCGGGTACAGCAACGGCGGCGGGCTGATCAACGTGGACCCGCTCTTTGCGGTCGACAGCACGCCGTACGATGTGCATCTGAAATCGCAGGGCGGCCGCTGGAATCCGGGCACGACGAGCTGGGTGACGGATGCCACGACCAGCACCGCGATCGACGCGGGCGATCCGGCGAGCGCCTATGCCAACGAGCCGACGCCCAACGGCGGGCGGATCAACCTGGGGCGCTACGGCAACACGGCGCAGGCCTCGAAGTCGTATGTTCCGGCGATATATGTGCTGGGGACCAACGGCGCGGTCATCGCGAACGGCGAGGTGCAGTCCCTGGGCAAGGGCAGCGACTATGGCACGGTGGATGTCGGCTCGCCGGTGCCCCGCACGTTCGTCGTGACCAACAGCGGGGCGGCGACGCTCAATCTGACGGGGACGCCGGTCGTTTCCTTTAGCGGCACGGGCGCGGCGGCCTTCTCGACCAATGGGGCGTTCGTCGCGACGAGCCTCGCGGCGGGCGTGGGCAGCACCTTCTCGATCGAGTTCGCGCCCAGCGCGTCGCTGCTCTACACGGCCGTGGTGAGCATCGCCAACAACGACACCACCGCCAATCCCTACACGTTTGTCGTCGCGGGCCAGGGCCTGCTGGCGAATGCGCCCGACATCGCCGTGCTGGGCATCAACGGCGCCGTCATCGCCTCGGGCGAAGGGGCGTCGCCCGCCAAGGGCAGCGATTTCGGCCTCGTGGTCACGAACCTCTTCGTGGATCGGGTGTTTGCCGTGACCAATGGCGGCACCAGCGCGCTGAGCCTGACGGGCACGCCTGCGGTGCAGATCACGGGCGACACCGCGGACTTCTTCACCAACGGCACGGCGGTGGCGACGAGCATCGGCGGAAGTACGGCCTCGACGTTGCAGATTCGGTTCCGGCCACAGGCGGCCGGCCTGCGTACGGCGCTGGTGAGCATCGCCAACGATGTGTCGGGCAAGGATCCTTACACCTTCTGGCTCAGCGGTACGGGGGATTCGGGGGCCGAGATGGGCGTTCTTGGGGTCAACGGGGCCGAGCTTGCCAGCGGCGCGGCGGCCAGCGTGGTCGCGGGGACGGATTACGGCCTGCTGAACCTCGGGGACGGCACGGTGGACCATGTGCTCACGATCACCAACAGCGGCGTCAATCCGCTGACCTTCAGCGCGCTGGGGTTAAGCGGGGCGGCGCAATTCAGCCTGGTGGCGCCCACGCCGGTCTCGCCGGTGGCGCCCGGCGGTTCGACGACCTTGGGCGTCCGCCTCAATCCGTCCGCGGGCGGTGTGCTCACGGCGCAGGTGAGCATCCCCAACAACGACCTGGACGAAGCGACCTATACCGTCAACCTGAAGGCCACCGTGGATGTGCCGGCGGTGCCGGGGGTGGTGTACGTGGATCAGAACGCGACCGGGACGCCGGAGGACGGCAGCAGTTGGCTGCGGGCCTATCGCTCGCTGACGACGGCGCTGACCTCGTCGGCCGCCGACGCGGTCTTGTGGGTGGCGGACGCCACCTACGATTCGGGCGCGACGCTGAATGTCAGCGGCCAGACGCTCTACGGCGGGTTTGCGGGCACGGAGACGGCGTTGGGCCAGCGCGACG
>CAZWQJ010000010.1:0-11769 GCA_964635825.1 uncultured Victivallales bacterium
AGGCAGGCGACGGTGCGGGCGGTGCCGGGGAGGGGCTCGAGGTCGGGGCGGGTGGCGCGGCAGGCGGGGATGGCGTGCGGGCAGCGCGGATGGAAGGGGCAACCGGTGGGGGCGTGGGCGGGAGATGGCACATCGCCGTGCAGGACGATGCGATCGCGGCGCGGGCGGCCGGCGCGTGGGATGGCGGAGATGAGGGCCTTGGTGTAGGGGTGGCGCGGATCGTCGAGGATGGCTTCGGTGGGGCCGGTCTCGACAATGCGGCCGAGGTACATGACGGCGGTGCGGTCGGCAATTTGGCGGACGACGCTCAGGTCGTGCGAGATGAACAGGTAGGAGAGCTGATAGCGGTCGCGCAGGTCGAGCAGCAGATTGAGGACCTGCGCCTGGACGGACACATCGAGGGCGCTGACGGGTTCATCGCAGATGACGAGTTTGGGCTGGAGGGCGAGCGCGCGGGCGATGCTGATGCGCTGGCGCTGGCCGCCGGAGAACTCGTGAGGAAAGCGATTGAGGGCATCGGAGCCGAGGCCGACATCGGAGAGGAGGCGGGTGGCGACGGCGGCGCGTTCGGCCTGAGGGCGGCTTTCGGTGACGATATCGAGGACGGACATGCGCGGGTTGAGAGAGGCGAAGGGGTCCTGGAAGACGACCTGCATGTGGCGTCGGAGTGCGCGCAGGGGCTCACCGCGGGCGGCGAGGATGTCCTGGCCCTCGAAGGTGATGGAGCCGGCGCGCACGGGTTCGAGGCGCAGGATGGCACGCGCGAGGGTGGTTTTGCCGCAACCGGATTCACCGACGAGGCCGAGGGTTTCGCCGGGCTGTACGTGGAGGCTGACGCCATCGACGGCGCGGACATGGCCGACGGTGCGGGCAAGGACGCCACGCCGGATGGGGAACCAGACGCGGACATCGCGCACATCCAGAAGGGGCGGCGGGTTCATGATGGGGCCTTTTCGCGGAGCCAGCAGCGGCTGACCGGGGCGATGGACGGGTTGGACCGGTCAGACGAGTCGGAGGGGAACAGGGGCGGGGCTTCGGATCGGCAGCGGGCGAAGGCATGGGGGCATCGCGGATGGAAGCGGCAGCCCTTGGGTTGCGAGAGGGGTGACGGGACCTGGCCGGCGATGGCGGTGAGGCGCTTGGCGCGGCGCTCCAGCGGGGGGATGGAGGCCAGGAGCGCTTCCGTGTAGGGGTGGCGCGGGGCGGCGAAGAGCGAGGTGACGCTGCCGACTTCCACGATCTGCGAGGCATACATGACGGCGACGCGATCGCACATTTCCCAGATGACGCCCATGTCGTGGGTGATCAGGAGGACGCTGGTGTGGCTGGTTTTCATGGCGCGGATGAGGTCCAGGACCTGAGCCTGGATGGTGACATCGAGGGCGGTGGTGGGTTCGTCGGCGATGATCAGGCGGGGTTCGAGCATGAGGGCCATGGCGATCATCACGCGTTGGCGCATGCCGCCGGACAGCTCGTAGGGGTAGCTATCGAGGCATTGAGCGGGGTCGGGGATGCCGACGCGGCCAAGCCAGTCCTGGGCGAGATCGCGGGCGGTGCGGGTGGAAACGTCGCGATGGAAGCGGATGCCTTCGGCCATTTGCCGCCCGATGTGGTGGAGCGGGGAGAGGGCGGTCATGGGTTCCTGGAAGATGACGCTGACGGCGGCGCCGCGGATACGGCGGAGTTCGGCGAGTGGCAGGGAGAGTAGGTCCTGGCCATCGAGGAGGATGCGGCCGCCGTCGATGTTTCCCGGGGGTGAAGGCAGGAGGCGCAGGATGCTCATGGCGGTGACGGATTTGCCGCAGCCGGATTCGCCGACGAGGCCGAAGACTTCGCCGCGTTCGATGGTGAAGGAGACCTGGTCCACGGCGCGCAGGAGGCCTTCGTCGGTGCGGAAGGAGACGGAGAGGTTGTCGATTTGGAGTAATGGCGTCATGGGGAGAAAGGGGAGAGGAGGGAGAACCGCTGATGGACGCGGATGAACGCAGATGGGATGTGATGGTTAATGGGAGGGGACATGGCCGCGGGCAGTGCATCTGCGTTGATCAGCGTCCATCTGCGGTCCCCTAATTTGTGAGGGGATAGATAGGGGGATCTGATCATTGCATCCTCGAGAAGGCTTTGGGGTCGAAGGCATCGCGGACGCCTTCGCCGACGAAGACGCCGAGGAGCATGACGGAGAAGATGGCGGTGGCGGGGTAGAGGATGAGCCACCAGGCCCAGCGGAATTGCTGAGCCTGGTAGAGGAGTTCGCCCCAGCTGGGGGTGGGCGGGGGGAGGCCGAAGCCGAGGTAATCGAGGCCGTAGAGCGAGGCGATGGCGCCGACGAGGCTGAAAGGGAAGGGGGTGATGAGGGGGGTGGTGGCGTTGGGGAAGACGTGGCGGGCCATGATGCGGGCGGTGGTGAGGCCCTGGCAGCGGGCGGCCTCGATGTAGGGCTGGCGGCGCAGGCGCAGGAATTCGGCGCGCATGTAGTAGGAGATGCCGATCCAATTGAAGATGCCGTAGCAGACGAGGAGGAGGACGAAGCCGCGGCCGTAGACGGAGCCGAGGAGGATCATGACGTAGAGGAAAGGGAGTGCGCTCCAGATTTCGATGAGGCGTTGCATGGCGAGATCGACCTTGCCGCCGAAGTAGCCCTGGATGGCACCGATGACGATGCCGACGACCATGGTGGAGAGGACGAGCAGGAAGCCGAAGGTGATGGAGATGCGGAAGCCGTAGAGGATGCGGGCGAAGACATCGCGTCCGGCGCTGTCCATGCCCATCCAGTGGCCGCGGACGGGGCGGTAGGGCCAGGTGACTTCATTGTGGGCGATGCGGACGCGGTGGAGTTGGCCATTGATCTCGATGTCTTCGGGATAGACGGCGGTATTGAAGGCCTGGAGGACGCGAGCGGACAGGGAGGCGCGGGTTTCGGCTGGCAGCTTTTGCCACCAGGGCGGGGGTGACTGAAGATCGGGTGCGGGTTCCTGGGCGAAGGTGGCCTGCAGGGAGGGGTGGGCGCCCTCGGGTTCGCGCAGGGTGAGGCGTACGGAGTCAGGCGCTGTGGGGCGCGGTTGGTAAGCGGTTAGCACGACGCGGATGGGGGTGGAACCACCCGGGACGGGAGGGAGGTCGATCTCCTGGGCGTCGGCGGGCAGGTTGCGGAGGCGGCGATCCAGGGCATCGCGCAGGGCCGGCAGGGGCTGCCAGCGTTGCGTGAGGGCGGGGCCGGGGCCGGTGGCGGTGGCATCAGGGAAGAAGGCCTCGATGCCGGCGATGGCGCGGACGATGACGAGGTCGCGGTTGACGTTGACGCTGGCGACGCGCGGGGTGGGGGCGAGCGAGACGGTGACGCGGCGTTCGTCGCGCAGGGAGGCGGGGTCGATGCTTTCGTAGGGGTCAAAGGGGACCGGTGGGAACAGCATGAAATTGCGTGGGTTGGATTGGAAGGCGGGGCTGACCTTGATGGCGCGGTAGTCGGGGCGAGTTTGGCGGCCGCTGCCGGTGAAGACATCATCCGGGTAGAAGCGCAGGACGGGGACGTACCAGCGATCGTCGTAGCGCATGAGGAGCGGGCGGCTGTTGCAGATGAGCTCGGCGCCGAGGCTGATGGCGTAGGCGGTGGCCAGAATCCAGAGCGACCACCAGGCGCGGCGGTGCTGGCGGAAGCGGCGCAGACGTTTGCGGGTGATGGGGGACAGGGTCATTGCTTCTGGAAGTTGATGCGGGGGTCGATGAGGACGTAGCAGAAATCCGAGAGGAGGTTGCCGAGGAGGGAGAGGATGGAGGTGACGGAGAGGGCGCCCATGAAGACGGCGTAGTCGCGACCGACGATGGCTTCGAGTCCGAGGCGGCCCATGCCGGGGATTTCGAACATTTGTTCGATGATGACGGAGCCGGCGAACATGACGGTCATGATGCCGCCGAACCCGGTGGCGATGGGGATGAGGCTATTGCGGAGGGCATGGCCCCAGATGGCGCGCGAGGCGCTGCCGCCCTTGGCGAGGACGGTGCGGATGTAGTCGCTGCCGATCTGGTCGAGCAGGGAGTTCTTCATCAAGACGGTGAGCAGGGCAAAGTTGCCGGCGACGTAGCAGAGGATGGGGAGGGTCATGTGGGCGGCGAGATCGGCGACTTTGCCGCCCCAGGAGAGGGTGGCGAAGTTGTCGGACTGGAAGCCGGACACGGGGAAGAAATCCCAGAATTGGTCGACGGTGCCGCAGAAGAGGAGGCGCAGCAGCATGCCGAGGGCGATGGGGGGGATGGCATAGCCGGCGAAGACGAGGATGCTGGAGGCGAGATCGAAGGCGCCGCCGTGGCGGAGGGCTTTGGCGATGCCGAGGGGAATGCAGATGAGGTAGCTGAGGATGAAGCCGGTGAGCCCGAAGATGAGGGAGACGGGGAGGCGTTCGCGGATCAGTTGCCAGGCGGTTTTGTTCGGGTAGCTGTAGGATTCGGTGTCGAGGCCGAGGCGGTTGTGGACGAGCCAGGTCCAGTAGCGTTCCCAGATGGGGCGGTCGAAGCCGAAGTGGACCTCCAGTTGGCGGCGATACTCCGGGGAGATGGAGGCGGAGGCGGGGAGGGCGCGGGCGGTTTCCCCGGATTCGACCTGACGCATGCGCATGAGGAGTTGCTCGACGGGGCCACCGGGGACGAACTGGGTGAGCGCAAAGCAGGCGATCGTGATGCCGAGGAATGTGGGGATGATCAGCAGCAGGCGGCGGATGAAATACGCGAGGCGTTCCATGGGCAGGCCCAGTCGGTGTGTTCTACGAAGACATTGACCACGGATGTTACGGATCGCACGGATTCAAGGGGCGCATCCGTGGTTACTCCAAACTGGTTGCGGTGGTGTCGCGGCGCGGGACTTCGACGTCGTCGCCCGCGCGCGGAGCGCCCGGGCCACCAGCTGCTGTCTGTGGGGCGGGCGTGTCTGTGCGCGGAGCGCCCGGGCCACCTTGCAGGGGCGCGCGAAAGACCTCGTCGAAGACGATGCGGGGGGGGCGTGGGGCGAGGTGGTCGCCGGCGCTTGTGGCGGACTGAAGTTCGGCATCGGAGTCGGGGTCATACCACCAGAGCCAGTAGGCGGCGCGCTCGTCGCCGTACTTGCCTAGGACGGTGGGCGGCATGCCGAACTTGTTCCAGTAGAGGAGGCGGGAAGCATTGATGTTCCAGAGCAGGGCGTAGGGGCACTGGCGCGTGACGATGCGGTCGATCTGGCGGGCCATTTCGTGGCGCTCGGCGACATCGAAGAGGGTCTTCTGCTTGTCGATGAGGGCATCGACCTCATCGTTCTTGAAGCCGGTGATGTTGTTGCCGCCCTGTCGTTCCGCCTCGCGCGAGGACCACATGTCCTCGGGATCCTTGAAGAGGCCGGCGCCCCAGGCGGCCCAGGTCATGTCGAAGTTGAAGGACTCCATGTCCTTGGTCCAGGCGGCCCAATCTTTCTTGTCGGTTTCGAGGCGGATGCCGACGTCCTTGAGATCTTCGCTGAAGATGGCGAGGAACTTGTCGGTGCTGGCATCGCGGGAGAGGAAGCGGAAGGTGAAGGGTGTGCCGTCCTTCTCGAGGATTCCGGTGGTGGGGTTGGCGAGCCAACCGGCATCGTGAAGGAGGGCGCGCGCCTTGTCCTTGTCGAAGGGGAAGACGGGGTTATCGGGTGGCGAATCGGGGCTATAGAGGTCTTCGAAATAGGAGCGGTGGAGGAAGTATTGGCCGTACATGATGGTCTGGTTCATGCGCTCGCGGTCGATCAGGTGGCAGATGGCCTGGCGCACGCGGACGTCGTCGAACGGCGGGCGGCGCATATTCATGGCGAAGCCCTGGAAGCCGATGGGGTTGTAGTTTTCGACGCGCTGTTTGACGATCCAGTTTTTGTCGAAGCGTTCGCCCTGAGCTTCGTTGACCCAGAGGCGGGCCATATAGACGGGGAAATAATCGACGAGGCCTTTTTTGAAGGCTTCGAAGGCGTTTTCCTGTTCGGCGTAGAAGCGGAAGAGGATGGTGTCGAAGTTGGCGATGTGGGCGGTGCGTTG
Source organism: uncultured Victivallales bacterium (assembly GCA_964635825.1). Classification (GTDB taxonomy): domain Bacteria; phylum Verrucomicrobiota; class Kiritimatiellia; order UBA8416; family JAIOPI01; genus CAZWQJ01. The sequence goes on from CAZWQJ010000010.1 coordinate 6,021, forward strand.
ATAGCGGCGGGCCCACCAATCGGGGCGGCGTTCGAGGCGCAGCGAGACGCCCTCCTTGAGTTCGCCGCGGCGGTAGGGCCCGGAGATGACCGGGAACTCAAAGTTGATCTTGTTGAAATCCTGGGTGGCGAAGAGATGGCTGGGGAGGATGTGGAAGCCGCCGGCCGCGCTGAGATTGCGCCAGTGGACCTCGCGGGCGTGGAAGCGAATGATGTTGGTGCTGACGACCTCGGGCGGGTCGAAGACCTGGAGGGCCACCTTGTGCGGGCCGGTGATGTTGGTGGGATTCATGATGGCGTCGAAGGTCCAGCGGACATCGGCAGCGGTGATGGGGCGGCCATCGCTCCAGCGGGCGGCGGGATCGATCCAGAAGGTGAAGGTCTGCTTGTCGGCCGAGATGGACCAGCGCTCGGCGAGGGCGGGCTCGTAGTCGACGGTCAGGGCGGAAGAGCCGAGGAGCGTTTCGTACATGGAGCCAAAGACCTCGGAAGAGAACGAGTTGTTGTCGAGGTAGACGTTGAGGCTCTGGGGGTATTGGGCGGAGTAGACGGAGAGGGTGCCGCCGGGTTGGGCGTCGGGCGAGGCGAGTGGGTTGGGCGCATCGACCCAATCGGCTTTGGGGAAGAGGGTGGCGTCGGCGTCAGCGTCGGCGGACTGAGTTTGGGCATGGCCGATGATGGTGGCGGTGGCGAGAAAAAGGGCCGTGAAAAACAGCGACGACATGCGGAGAGGTGGTGTGCGCATCATAGGTGCGAGCAGTGTACGGGAAGGGCAAAGGCTTCGTCAAAGCAGTTCAACCGCAGATGGACCCGGCTTCGCGAGGACGCTACGCCGAGGCACGCGCAGATGGACGCAGATGCGGATCAGAAGGAGGGTGGAGGTGATAGTGGCTTCTCATCCGTATATGGGGTATGGCGAGTGCTGGGGCGATGCGATAGGATGGAGGCATGGGGACGGCGAAGGAACGATTGGATGATCTGCTGGTGCTGCGCGGGCTGGCGGAGGACCGCGAGCAGGCTCAGCGCCTGATCATGGCGGGGCTGGTGGATGTGAATGGCCACGTGGCGGACAAGGCCGGGGTGCCAGTGGGGGCGGATGCGATCTGCGCGGTGCGTGCGCCGCCGCCGTTTGTCAGTCGAGGCGGCGAGAAGTTGGACGCGGCCTTCGGTGCATTTCCGTTGCGGGTGCAGGGGCAGGTGTGTTTGGACGTGGGGGCGTCGACGGGTGGCTTTACGGATTGCCTGTTGCAGCACGGTGCCACACGCGTGTATGCGGTGGACGTGGGCAAAGGGCTGCTTCACTGGAAGCTGCGGCAGGATCCGCGGGTGGTGGTGTGCGAGGGGGTGAACGCGCGGCACCTCGACCCGGCGGCCTTTCCGGATGTGCCGACGGTGGTGGTGGTGGATGTGGCCTTCATCTCGTTGACAAAGGTTTTGCCGGCGATTATGCATGTGATGGCGGCCCCGGCGGAACTGGTGACGCTGATCAAGCCGCAGTTTGAAGCCGCGCGTGGGGACGTGGAGCGCGGTGGGGTGGTGCGCGACCCGGCTGTTCGCGAGCGGGTGGTGGAGACGGTTCGGACATTTGGGACGGCGACGCTGGGCCTCGAATGGGGTGGCGTGATCGAGTCGCCGTTGCGCGGGCCGGCTGGCAATGTGGAGTTCCTGGCGTATTGGCGGCGGGCGGCGAACGAGAGGGGCTAGGGAAGATGTTCACCACGAAGGACACGAAGAGCACGAAGGTTGAAGGGAAGACGGTCCTGCTTCGTGTGCTTTGTGATTGTCGTGGTGCAACGGCGGGGTGCGCATGAAGACATTGGGTGTGATAACGAACGTGACGAAGCCGCGCGCGCCGGATGTGCTGCAGCGCCTGGTGGTGAAGGCGCGAGCGCTGGGCATGAGCCTGATGTCGGATGCGGCGACGACGGCGATTGTGCCGGGGATCCCGACGGTGACCGAGGCGGGCTTTGCGGGCGTGGACGCGGTGATGGCGCTGGGTGGCGACGGGACCATGCTGCGCGCGGCGCGGGCGATCGGCGGATTGGATCTTCCGCTGATCGGCGTGAACATCGGGAGCCTGGGCTTTCTGACGAGCGTGGCCGAGGCGGATCTGGAGCGGGCGCTCGACTGCCTGGCGGGCGACAACGTGATATTCAGCCGGCGCACGGTTGCGGATTGCGTGGTGTGGCGCGGCGGCGTGGGATGCGCGCGCTACCGGGGGCTGAACGATGTCGTGATCAGCAGCGGGGCCTCATCGCGCGTGGTCACGCTCAACCTGGACATTGGCAAAGAGCGGGTGGCGTCGTATGTGTGTGACGGGCTGATTGTGTCTACGCCGACGGGGAGCACGGGGCACAACTTGTCGGCGGGCGGGCCGATTGTGGTGCCGGAATCGCGGGCCTTTGTGATCAGCCTGATCTGCCCGCACACCTTGAGTTCGCGTCCGCTGGTGGTGCCGGACGACTGCGACATCCGCATCCAGCGCGGTCGGGCGAGCGAGCGTGGGTTGCTGCTGGCCGTGGACGGACAAGAGGGCACGACGCTGGAAGCGGACGAGGTGGTCAGTGTGCGCGCGAGCCAGCAGGGCGTGCGTTTCATCCACTTGCCCGGGCACAGCCATTTCGCGGTCATGAGCCAGAAGCTGGGGTGGAAAGGGTCGTCGGTGCGGTAGGAATTCGGTGGGTGGCGGAGGACCGCCGCGCACCGAATTGCCTTGGAGCGGCTCAGCCGGAGGCTTCGCCCTACCTGTGCATCCTCGTTATCGGGTTCTGCGCACGCCGTGGGCGGGACGGGATGACTGCCGGGCGGCGTCGTAGACGGTGCGCAGGGGGACCTGATGGTGGTCGGCGGCCTTGGCGCAATCGTCGTGTTCGGGTGAGCGGGTGACGACCTTGCCCTTCCAGATGCCTTCCTTGATGCGGATGATCCCGTACGGAGTGCGCGCCTTGGCGAAGCGCCGTTCCAGCATCGTGCGGCGGGAGGTGTGTTCGCGCACGCCGAAGGTGGTGCTCTCGCGGAAGAGGAGATCGAGCAGGGGCTCGCGCTGTGCGGCATGGGTCAGGACGGTGAGCAAGACCCCGGGGCGCTGCTTCTTCATCTGCACGGGGGTGGTGAAGACATCGAGAGCACCGGCGGCGAGCAGGCGTTGGGTGAGGGCGCCGATGTGCTCGGGGGTCATGTCGTCGAGGTTGCAGGCGAGCTCCAGACATTCGTCGTGGAGGGTGGCGTCGGCGGAGGCGGGTTCGAAGATGACGGCGCGCAGCATATTGGGGCGGCCGTTGAGTTTGCGCATGCCGAAGCCGGTGCCGGTGGCGGTGATGGCGTGTAAAGGATGAGGGATGAAGGATGAAGGATGAATGGGGGAAGAAGGGGCGAGTACTTTCTTCCATGTCATGAGCAAGGCGGCTCCGGTGGGGGTGACGAGTTCGAAGGGTTCGTCGGTACGGACGAGCGGGTGGCCCATGAGCAAGCGGACGGTGGCGGGCGCGGGGACGGGAATGATGCCATGGGCGCAATCGATGGTGCCGGTGCCATAGGGAAGCGGGCCGACTTCGACGGCGTCGATGGCGAGGAGTTCCAGCGCGAGGCAGGCCCCGACGATATCGACGATGGAGTCGACTGCGCCGACTTCATGGAAGTGAACCTCTTCGGGCGGCATGCGGTGCACGCGGCCTTCAGCGACGGCCAGATTCTCGAAAACGGCGATGGCCATGGTTTTGACACCCGCGGAGAGGGCGCTCTTGCGAATCATGGCGCGGATGGTGCGCAGCGTTCGATGCGGGTGGTGCTCGTGTTCATCCAGTTCGACATGGGCCCGGGAGCCGCTGTGGCCATCGACGGCGACCCGCTTGTGCACGAGGCGGAATCCGTGTACCGGCAGCGACGCGAGCGGCTTGCGCAGGGCGTCCACCTTGAGCCCGGTATCCAGCAGCGCCGCGAGAATCATGTCGCCGCTAGCGCCGCCGAGGCTGTCGAATTGGATTAACTTCATTAGAGCCTGTCAGAGTTTGGGGAACCGCTGATGGACGCGGATGACGAGAAGCTGTCTGATCCCTGCCTCGAAGGCGAAGCCATCTGCGTCTATCTGCGTTCATCTGCGGTTCCGCTCCGGTTCCGCTTGCGTTTTGACGGCCAGCCGGTTGATGAGGGCGGCGGCGACGCCGGCGCCGAAGCCGTTGTCGATGTTGACGACGGTGATGCCGGGGACGCAGGAGTTGAGCATGGACATGAGTGCGGCGAGTCCGCCGTGGCCGGTGCCATAGCCGATGCTGGTGGGGACGGCGACAATGGGCGCGGCGAGCAGGCCGCCGAGAACGGAAGGAAGGGCTCCTTCCATGCCGGCGACGACGATGAGGACATTGGCGCTACGCAGGCGCGGGAGTTGGCGACCGAGGCGGTGCAGGCCGGCGACGCCGACATCGAAGACGCGGTCGATGGAGGCGCCCATGCGTTCGGCGGTGAGGGCGGCCTCCTCGGCTACGGGTAGGTCGGCCGTTCCGGCGGCGACGACGGCGACAGCGCCGCGCGGTGTGGGTAACGGGTGGACATCGCATGTGATGGCACGCGCGGCGGCATGGTAAATGGCCTGGGGGATGGAATCATGGACGATGGCGTACAACTCCGGTGTCGCGCGCGTGGCGTAGGCGTTCTGGCCGGCGGCGTTGAGGCCCTGAATGATGGCGATGACGTGGGCGGGGGTCTTGCCGGGGCAGAAGATGACTTCGGTGAGCCCGCAGCGGCGTTCGCGGTCGATGTCGAGTTGGGCGAAGCCGAGGTCGCGCAGGGCGGGTTGCAGCAAGTCCTGAGCGGCGGCGGGGGAGAGGGTGCCGGCGGCGACGCGGGTCAGGATGTCGGACAAGTCGGACGAGTCGGACGGGTCGGACATGACGATTCCCCCGGCGGCTGTGCTCAGCGCAGGCGTTGCCAGAGCAGGTGCTGGAGTTCCTTGACGGGAACCCGTTCCTGCTTCATCGAGTCGCGCTCGCGAATGGTGACGGTGTCGTTCTGGAGCGTGTCGAAATCCACGGTGATGCAGTAGGGGGTGCCGATTTCGTCCTGGCGGCGGTAGCGGCGGCCGATGGCGCCGGTGACGTCCCAGAAGCAGGGCCACAGGGTGCGGATCGAATCGAAGATTTCGCGGGCCTTGGTGACGAGTTCGGGCTTGTTCTTAAGGAGCGGGAAGACGGCGACCTTGATGGGGGCGACGCGCGGGTGGAAGCGGAGCACGGTGCGCGCCTCGTAGCCGGCGGGTACGGGTTTGCCGGGTTCGGCCTCGATGACTTCGGCGGGCGTGCCGGCGCCATCGTCCTTGCCCTTGGGGATCCACTCTTCGCGCAAGGCGTTGCAGAGGATGGCCAGGGCGATGCGATCAACGCCGGCGGAGGGTTCGACGACGTGGGGAACGAACTTCTCGTTCGATTCCTGGTCGAAGTAGTTCAGGGGTTTGCCGCTGAACTTCGCGTGCTGGGTGAGGTCGAAGTTGCCGCGGGCGGCGATGCCTTCGAGTTCCTGGCGGCCGAAGGGGAAGTCGTAGGCGACATCGGTACAGGCGGAGGCGTAGTGGGCGAGTTTCTCCGGCGCGTGGATGTCCTGGTGCAGGCTGCTGGCGGGCAGGCCGATGGTCTCGTACCACTTGAGGCGCTCGTTAACCCAGTAGGCGTGCCATTCGGCATCGGTGCCGGGCTTGATGAAGAATTCCAACTCCATCTGTTCGAACTCGCGCGAGCGGAAGGTGTAGTTGCGCGGGTTGA